>DATASF010000152.1:0-24399 GCA_036269335.1 Casimicrobiaceae bacterium | reverse complement strand
CCGTCCCGAGTTCAAATGCCACCGGTGCCGCCCGCCGCGGGCCTGGCGTACTTCCACTTCTTCTGCAGCCAGAGCCAATCCGCCGGGCTCTCGCGAATGTCGTGTTCGAGCATGCGCGCGTACCGCTCGACGACTACCTGGTCCGCGCCTTCGTCGTACGGCGGTTCGGCCAACGGCGTCAGCCGCACCGAGTAGTACCCCCGCCGCAACCGCCGCATGCTCACGTAAAGAACTTTGGCGTCGAGAAATCGCGCAATCTTTCCGGCGCCGGTGAAAAAGGCGGTGTCCTGCTCGAGGAACCGGGTCCATTGCCGCGGATCGTTTCCTTTCGGTGTCTGGTCGGCGATCAGCGCATAGACTCGCGGCTGGCCGGCTCGGCTCATCAGATCGAAAATGAAATCCTTGCGCGGAACGAAACGGCTGCCGAATCGCGCGCGGGCCTCGCGCAGAAACCTGTCGACTGCTTCCACGCGCTGCGGCTGGTAGACGACGTCGATCGTGATGCCGAAATGCGCGCCGGTCGCAAGCGACAACCACTCCCAGTTGCCGAAGTGAGCCGTGAGCAGAATCACCGATTGCCTGGCGTCCCTGCAAGCCGTGACCAGCTCTGGATTTTCGATCGTCACGCGGCGCCGCAACGCGTCGGCGCTGGCGCCGTAGCCCCAGAATGCTTCGAACAGCGTATCCGCAAGATTGCGGTACGAGCGGCGAAGAATGACGGCGCGCTCATCCGCGCTCTTGCCGGGAAAGGCGTTGGCGATGTCCAGCTCGGCGCGATCGCGTCGCCAGCGCAGCACGCGAAAGGCGACGAAGTATACGACGGCGCTCCACGTGTAAAGCAGCGGGAGCGGAACGCGTGTGAGTGCCTTCAGCAGGAACTGCATCGAACGCTCAGGCGACCGCCACCAGCCGGTCGAGCGACTCCGGATCCCTCAGCAGCTCGTCGCTTCCCGAGCGGTGCACGATCCTGCCGCGGTCGAGAACGATCGCCTGTTGGGTAAGCTGCAGAGCGAGGCGCGCGTGCTGCTCGACGACGATCACCGCGAATTCCCGCGCCCGTACCAGCTCCCCGATCAGCCGCATTAGGTCCTGGACGATGATCGGCGCGAGCCCTTCCATCGGCTCGTCGAGCAGCAAGAGCTTCGGGTTGGTCATCAGCGCCCGCGCGATCGCCACCATCTGCTGCTCGCCGCCGGAGAGCTGGTTGCCCAGGTTGCGCTTGCGTTGCTCGAGTTGGGGAAACATCCGGTATACGCGATCGATCGTCCACGGGCCGGGCCGCGCCACGACGCTCAAGTGCTCGTCGACTGTCAGCGACTGAAACATGAATCGCTCCTGCGGCACCCAGCCGATGCCGGCATGCGCCCTCCGGAAGGTCGGCAGCGCCGTGACGTCCGTGCCGCGCCACGCGATCGTGCCGGCCTGAACCCGGGTCATCCCCATCAGCGTCAACAGCAGAGTGGTTTTGCCGACGCCGTTGCGCCCAAGCAGCGCAAGGCTGCCCGCTTCGTCCAAGTCGAGCGAGACGTCCTCGAGGATGACCGAATCCCCGTAGCCCGCAGTCACCCGGTCGATGACGAGCAGCTCAGGCATGTACCGCCTCGCCGAGATAGACCTCGCGCACTCGCCGATCGCGGGCGATCTCCTCCGGCGAGCCTTCGACCAGAACCGTTCCTCCGACCAACACCGTGATCTTTTCCGCGAACTTGAACACGAGGTTCATGTCGTGCTCGATGAAAATGATCGACACCTCGCGCGGCAAGGCCGCAATGACACCGAACAATTCGGCGCTTTCCGCCGCCGGTATCCCCGCGGCCGGCTCGTCGAGCAGCAGCACCTTCGGCCTGGTCGCCAGCGCGAGCGCGATTTCCAGCAGACGCTGCTTGCCATACGGCAGCGTGCGCGATTCCATCGCGGCGTCCCGGTCGAGCCGCAATCGCGCGAGGATGCTGCGCGCCTCGTCGATCTGCGGCTGCGCACGCGACGCGGAATGCCACCAGACGTTGCCTTCACCGTCGCGCTCGCAGCAAGCCAGCACGACCGACTCCAGGACCGTCAGCCCCGGAAACAAGGTGTTGATCTGGAACGTGCGGGTCATTCCGCGCTTGACGCGGGTGTGTTGCGCCAGTCCGGTGACCTTTTCCTCGCCCAGGTAGACATCGCCCGCGCTCGGCGCAAGCACGCCGGTCAGCAGATTGATGAATGTCGTCTTGCCGGCACCGTTCGGCCCGATGAGCGCGTGCCGCGCGCCGGACTCGAACGCAAGGCTGATGTCGGAATTGGCCCTGAATGCGCCGAAAGACCGGCTCAGTCCCTCGGTTCGCAGCGCGTTGGTCATGTGCGCTTTGCCATCAGTCGGCGGCGCAAGGCCAGCGCTCCTCCGATCAGGCCGCCGCGGGCGAACAAGACCAGCAGAACGAGCAGCAGTCCCAGCCAGAACTGCCAGTACACCGCGCTGAGGTTGGAAAGATAGTCCTGCAGCACCATGAACGTCGCCGCACCGACCAATGCACCGTACAGGTATCCGGTGCCGCCCAGCACCAGCATGATCATCAATTCCGCCGAACGCGGAAATCCCAGCGAATCGATCCCGACGAACTGGGTCGTCTGCGCCAGCAAAGCGCCGGCAATGCCTGCGATTCCGGCGCCGATCGTGTAGATCGCGATCAGCTTGCGCTGCACCGATACGCCGATCGCGGGCATGCGTCGCTCGCCTTCGCGAATGCCGCGCAAGCTCAGGCCGAACGGGGACCGCACCAGGATGCGGGCGAAGCAAAAGACGATGAAAAGAACGGCCAGGCTGTACCAATAGGCGGTCTTGCCGCTCAAACCGAAAGCGAACACGCCGAACAGCTTGCTGATTTCGACGCCCGACAGGCCGTCGACCCCGCCCGTTATCGACGATGCGCGGTTCGCCACTTCGTACAGCATCAGGCCGATGCCCAGCGTCACCATCAATCGGGTCAGGTCCTGGCCGCGCACCACCAGGAAACTCGTCAGCAGTCCGACCACAGCGGCCGCGGCCGCCGCCGCCGCGAGACCGCTGAGCGGCTCACCCCATCCGTGCCGCGCAAGCAGCCCCGCGGTATACGCGCCGATCCCGAAGAACGCGGCGTGACCCAGCGAAATAATACGGGCGTAACCGAGGATCAGGTCTAGCGACAGCGCGAAGAGTGCTGCGATGAAAATCTGGCTCCCGAGCGTCAAGTAGCGCGGGAAAAAGAAATACGCAGCGACCGGTATCAGCCAGAAAACGATCTCCAGCGGTTTCCACCGCGCCGTCGGCAGCGCGCTCGCGGGAATGTCCGCTGCGGCGGCATTTTTCCTCACGCGCGTCTGCCCACGAGCCCGTGCGGAAAAATCAGCAGCATGATCACCATCACGACATAGATGATGAACGAGCCGATCTGTGGAACGTAGTATTTCCCGGCGACGTCGAACACGCCGAGCAGCAGCGCGGCGATCAGCGGACCCTTGATCGTTCCAGCGCCACCGACGGAAACGACAAGCAGGAAGTACACCATGTACTTGAGCGGAAACGTCGGGTCCAGGCCGAGAACGTCGATGCCGAGTCCGCCGCCGAGTCCCGCCAACCCGGACCCCAGCGCGAAGGTCAGGCTGAAGACCCGATAGACGTTGATTCCCAGCCCCGCGGCGGCCTGCTGGTTATCGACCGACGCGCGTATCGCAGCACCGAAACGCGTGCGCTCGATCAGCCATGTCAGCGCAAGCGTAACTGCGATGACCACCGCGATCAGGAACAGGCGATACGAACCCAGGTCGATGCCGAGCAGATGAACCTGGCCGCGGAGCAGCGCCGGCAGCTGAACCGGCTGCTGCTGCGAACCGAACACATACGTCGCCCCGGCGATCGACATGAAGACCAGGCCGATGCTGAACAAAACCTGGTCGAGATGCGTGGCACGGTAGAGCCTCCGGTAGAGCGTACGCTCCAGAACTGCCCCGGCGAGCGCCGCGGCGACGAACGCGATCGGCAGCGACGCCAGGAACGGCACGCCGAGGCGGGTCATCAGCACGACGCAGACATAGCCGCCGAGCATCGCGAACGCGCCGTGGGCGAGATTGACGAAGTTCATCAGGCCCATCGTTACCGACAGACCGATACTAATGATGAACAGCAGGCTTCCGTACGCGACGCCGTCGAACAGGACGCCGACCAGGTTGCCGATCATAGGAGTTTCGCGATCGCGCCGCCTCAGGCGCTCGGATCCTTGACGTTGTCGATCTTGTCGAACTCGATGTTCCAGTAGTGGCCGTCGCGCATCTCGACCTTGCGCATGTAGACCGTCTGGATAACGTCGCGCGTCGCCGGGTCGATCGACATCGGCCCGCGCGGACTGGTCCATGCCATACCCTTCATCGCGGCGACCAGCTTCTCGCCGTCGCTGTCGCCGGCCGTTTTCTTCACCGCCTCGTAGATCAGGTGCATGCCATCGTAGCCACCGACCGACATGAAATTCGGACGCATGCCGCCGTTCGCCTTCATGAAAGCGTCGACGTAGGCATTGTTCTCAGGCGACGCATGCGCTGCCGAATAATGGAACGAGCTGACGATGCCGAGCGCCGGCGCACCGATCGCATCGAGAATATCGTCGTCGACCAGGTCGCCGGTCGAGATAATCCTGATGCCAGCGGCGGCCAGCCGGCGCTCTGCGAACTGCTTCATGACCGCGGTTCCCTGCCCGGAGGGGACGAAGACGAACAAGGCGTCCGGCTTGGCGTCCTTGGTGCGCTGCAGGAACGGCGCGTAATCCGGACTTTGCAGTGGCGTGCGCAACGACTCGAGCACCGTGCCGCCACCGTCGGTGAAGCGCTTGACGAACGTCTTCTCCGCGTCGAGGCCGGGAGCGTAGTCGGTCACCAGTGTCACCACGCGCTTGATGTTGTTCTTCAGCGCCCATTCGGCGATCGGCGCGGTCACCTGCGGCAACGCGAAGCCCGCGCGCACGATGAACGGTGAGCGCGTTGGGATGATCGACGTTGCTGCGGCCATGATGATCATCGGCACCCTGGCTTCGGTCGCTACCGGCGCCGTTGCGAGCGCCAGCGGCGTGAGCCCGAACCCCGCCAGGATGTTGACGTGGTCCTGCACGACCATCTCCTGGGCGATGCGTTTGGTGACCTCGGGAGCGCCGGTGTCGTCCTTTACCGTCAACTCGACCTTGCGCCCCGCCACCGTGTCGCCATTGCGCGCGATGTAGAGCCTGCAGGCTGCTTCGACCTGCCTTCCGGTCGATGCAAACGGTCCGGTGAGCGGCAGGATCAGCCCGATCTTCAACGGATCCGCGGCGAATGCGACGCGCGGGAGAGATGCGGCGGCTGCCGCTGCCGCAGCGCCAGCCAGCCATTGACGGCGCCTGCTCGAGAATTTCCGGTCCATGTTCACCCTCCTTGTTATTGCGTGATAATCTGCCGTGGCGCAACTGCCGGCCGGAGCGGGGTTGTTGCCACGCCGCGAGCGCGATCGCGCGCCGGCGAACCCGAAGCATATCCGGCCTGCGCCTGTACGCGCATGATAGACGCTTTGCCAGCAACCGCGCGCACCCGCCGCTGTGACGTGTCGGCATTCGCCCCGGAGGAATCGCAATGACTATGCGCACCACGCCCCCGTTTCGCGCCGATCACGTCGGCAGCTTCCTGCGTTCCGCGGAGTTGCTCGACGCCCGCGAGCGCAATCGCAATGGTGCCATCGATCGCGCGCAACTTCGCAGCGTCGAGGACGCCGCGATCCGCGACATCGTCCGCTTTCAGGAGGATCTCGGACTGCAAGGCGTCACCGACGGGGAATTTCGCCGGACCTACTTTCATATCGATTTCCTGGAACAACTCGCAGGCGTCGAAACCAAGGGTGGCATCGCGGTAAGCTTTCACAGCAATGCCGGCAACGTCGATTTCGCGCCGCCAGTGATGAAGGTCACCGGACCCGTCCGGCATGTCAAGCCGATCCAGGTCGACGACTTCCGGTTCCTGCAATCGATCACCCGGAAAACACCCAAGGTCACGATTCCCTCGCCGACGATGCTGCATTTTCGCGGCGGCCGCGAAGCGATCAGCCGTGACGCGTATCCCGACATGGAGGCGTTCTTTGCCGACGTCGCCGCCGCGTATCGTGCCGAGATCGCCGCGCTGGCCGATGCCGGCTGCCGCTACCTGCAACTCGACGATACCAACCTGGCCTACCTCTGCGACGAAAAGATGCGCGAAGGCGCGCGACAGCGCGGTGACGATCCGAACGAATTGCCCCGCCGCTATGCGCGGCTGATCAATGCGGCGATCGCCGGACGCCCGGCCGGCATGACGGTCTGCGTCCACCTTTGCCGCGGCAACTTCAAGAGCGCATGGGTGGCCGAGGGAGGCTACGAACCGGTGGCCGAGGTGCTGTTCAACGAATTGCAGGTCGACGGTTATTTTCTCGAATACGACGACGCGCGCTCGGGCGACTTCGCGCCGCTGCGCTTCGTTCCCAAGGGCAAGACAGTCGTTCTTGGGCTGGTCACCACCAAGCTCGACACGCTCGAATCGAAGGATGCGCTCAAGCGCAAGATCGACGAGGCAGCCAAGCGCGTGCCGCTGGACCAGCTCTGCCTTTCGCCGCAATGCGGATTTTCCAGCACCGTGCATGGCAACCAGATTGCCCGCGAGGCGCAGGCAGCCAAGGTCCGCCTCATCGTCGAGACCGCGCGCGACGTCTGGGGCACCGCGTAGCGCGATGCTTCGGCGATGGCGCCGGCCCGCCGCCCGGCGCCGCGCCCTCTTCAAGGCTGCTTGCCCGGGTCCTTCTGGTCCGGGTACTTGTCGAACTCGACGTTGTAGAGCCCGCCGCTGACCCTTTCGACCTTCCGGATGTAAATCGTCTGGACGACGTCGCGCGTCTCCGGGTCGATCGAGATCGGACCGCGCGGACTCATCAGCTTCATCCCCTTCAACGCCGCCATCACCTTGTCGCCATCGGTCGAGCCGCCGGTCTTTTTCAGCGCCTCGTAAATCGCGGCCATGCCGTCGTATCCCGCCGCCGCCATGAAGTTCGGGCGCAGCTTCGTGCCGTTGGCGTCTTCATACGCCTTGCGAAACGCCCGGTTCTCCGGCGAATCGTGGGCCGCCGAATAATGGAAGCTCGTCGTCAGTCCGAGCACCGGATCGCCCATCGCATCGAGCACGCCATCGTCGGTGATGTCCCCGGTCGCGATCAGCTTGATGCCGGCTTCGGCGAGCCCGCGCTCGTTGAACGCTTTCATGAAGGCAATGCCCTGGGCACCCGCCGGGAGGAACAGGAATACGGCTTCGGGCTTGGCATCCTTGACGCGCTGGATGAAAGGAGCGAAGTCCGGATTCTGCAGGGGGGTGTGCACGCTTCCGACCATCTTGCCGCCGGCAGCGGTGAAAGCCTTGGTAAATGCGGCCTCGGCGTCCAGTCCCGGACCGTAGTCCGCAACTACCGTGTAGACGTTCTTGATCCCGTTCTTCGCGGCCCATAAGGCCATCGGCTGCGTGACTTGCGGCAGCGTCATCGAGACGCGCGCAATGTACGGCGACTTGGTCGTGATGATCGACGTCGCCGCATTCATGATGATCATCGGCTTCTTGGCCTCGGTGGCCACCGGCGCCGCCGCCATCGCATTCGGCGTCAAGCCGAAACCGACCAGAAAATCGACGTTGTCGCGCGTGACGAGCTCCTGCGCGAGGCGCTTGGCGATTTCGGGCGCCGGCCCGGTCGTATCGCGCTGAATGATCTCGATCTTCTTGCCTGCGACCGTATCGCCGTGCTGCTTGATGTACGCCTTCATGCCGGCGTACATCTGGCCGCCGTAATCGGCAAAGGGGCCGGAAAATTCCGCGACCAGTCCAAGCTTGACCGTGTCCTGCGCTTGCGCGAGGCCGGCGACGGCAAGGATCGCGGTCGCGATCAGCAGTTTTCTTGCGCTCGATGCGATTGACATTTCTTCCTCCTGGTTGAGCTCATTCGAATGGCAGTCCTACGTAATTTTCCGCGAGCGACGCCGCGGCCGCGCGCGAGCCGACGACATAGCTGAGCTGCGAACGTTGCAGGCGGTGCTGAAAGCCGTCGTCGTCGGGAAAGCGATGCAGCATCGACGTCATCCACCACGAAAAATGCTCGGCGCGCCAGACGCGCTTCAGGCACGTCGCCGAGTATGTGTCGAGCAGCTCGCTGCCCTTGCCGCCGCAAAACGCTCCGATCGCCCGCGCCAGCACGCGCACGTCGGCGACCGCGAGGTTCATGCCTTTGGCACCGGTCGGTGGAACGATGTGCGCGGCATCGCCGGCGAGGAACAAGCGGTGAAACTGCATCGGCTCGACCACATAGCTGCGCATGCCGGTGACGCCCTTTTCGATGATCGCGCCCTCGCGCAGCCTCCAGCCGTCGCCGGTCTCGAGCCGCGTATGCAGTTCCGCCCAGATCCGCGCATCGGGCCACGCGTCGAGCTGCTCGTCCGGACTGACCTGCAGATAGAGCCGGGTAATCTCCGGCGAACGCATGCTGTACAACGCAAAGCCGCGGTCGTGGTAGGCGTAGATCAGCTCGTCGTGCGTCGGCGGCGCCTCGGCCAGGATGCCCAGCCAGGCAAACGGATAGGCCCGCTCGAAGCTCGCCAGCGCGCCATCGGGAATCGCCGCCCGGCAAATGCCGTGAAACCCGTCGCAGCCCGCGACGATGTCGCAGTCGATCCGGATCGCCTCGCCTCGGTCGCGAAACGAAACGCCGGGCTTGCTCGTCTCGATGTCGTGAAGGCGCACGTCGCTGACCCCGAACCGGATGTCGCCGCCGTCGGCAAGCCGGTGGCGAATGAGATCCTTGACCACTTCCTGCTGTCCATACACGGTGATCGCGCGGCCGCCGGTAAGGTCGGCCATCGCGATGCGATGGCCATGGCCGTCGAAGCGCAGCTCGATGCCGTGATGGACCAGTCCTTCGCGTTTCAGACGCGCGCCCACGCCCGAAGCCTCGAGCAGGTCGACCGTCCCCTGCTCGAGCACGCCGGCGCGCACCCGGTGCTCGACATACTCTCGGCTGCGATTTTCGACGACGGTGGATTCGACGCCCTCCCGATGCAGCAGGTGCGAAAGCAAGAGCCCGGCGGGTCCGGCGCCGACAATGCAGACCTGCGTGCGCAAGTGCTTCATCGGTCGTCGAGCGCTCCGCCGGTGGTCAGCGCGGCGCCTGCTCCATCTGCGCGAAGACTTCCTCCGCCAGATGAAAGGCGGTGTTCGCCGCGGGAACGCCGCAATAGATCGCCGCCTGCAGCAGGACTTCCTTGATCTGGTCGCGCGTGACCCCGTTGTTGAAGGCAGCGCGGACATGGAGCCGGAATTCGTCGGTGCGATTCAGCGCCACCATCATCGCGACGGTGATCAGGCTCCGCGTATGCCGCGGCAATCCGGGGCGTGTCCAGATTTCGCCCCACGCGTAGCGCGTGATCAGCTCCTGGAACTCCTCGTTGAATGGACCCCGTTTGGCTAGCGTGCGATCGACGTGAGCATCGCCGAGGACCGCGCGCCTGACCTCCATTCCCTTGTCGTAACGTTCATGCTCGTCCATCGCAGCGCTCCGGGTCAGAAATCGAAAAACACGGTTTCGTTCTCGCCCTGCAGGACGAGGTTCCACTGCAGCGTCGCCTTCGCCTGCGACGAGCGCTTCGCGACCAGCGTCGGACGGCGCTCGGCGGGGACCAGCAGCAGGATGGGGTCGGCGGCATTGCCCGGATCGTCCGGAAAGTAGATGCGCGTCAGCAGATGCTTGAGGAGGCCGCGCATGAACACGGTGACGACCAAATGCGGCGCCTGCATCGCACCCTTCGGACCCGGCACCGGCCCCGGCTTGACGGTGGTGAAGCGGAACGCGCCTTCCGCGTCGGTCAGGATGCGGGCAAAGCCGCGGAATTTCCCGGCCGCCGACCGTGTCGCGTCTTCGGCGCGTGCGTACTTTCCGCCCGCGTCGGCCTGCCAGACTTCAAGCGCCGCGTCGCTGACCGGCTTGCCGTCGCCATCGACGACGTGGCCCTCGATGGTCAGATGCTCGCCCGCCACGCCCGGTGGCGCGACGGCGTCGACGGCAAGCGCCGTAAAGCCGATTCTCAGGTACGGGCCGACAGTCTGTGAGGGTGTGGTAAGTAGGCTCACGATTCCTAGCTCCGCTTGGTCGCCATCGGCGTCTCGTCGCGGCCGCGGAGCACGATGTCGAAACGATAGGCAAGCGCGATGTCGGGGATCGTGCGCTCCCAGTCGAAGTCGGCGATCAGGCGGCGCCGCGCGAGCTCGTCGGGAACGCTGTTGTACATCGGGTCGTACGCCAGCAGCGGGTCCCCGGGGAAATACATCTGCGTCACCAGACGCTGCACCAGCCCCAGGCCGAAGAGCGAAAAATGGAGATGCGCCGGCCGCCACGCGTTGTAGTGATTGCGCCACGGATACGCGCCCGGCTTGATGGTCAGGAACCGATAATTGCCGTCGGCATCGGTCAGCGCCCGGCCGCAGCCGGTGAAATTGGGATCGAGCGGCGCATCGTGGTCGTCGATCGCGTGTGCATACCGCCCGGACGCGTTCGCCTGCCACATCTCGATCAGCGCGTGCGCCACCGGGCGGGCGTTTTCATCGAGCAGCCGTCCCGAAACGACGATGCGCTCGCCCAGCGGATGGCCAGGATGTCCTGCGGTCAGATCGTGATCGCCGGGGCCGACGTCATCGGCGCCGAAGACCGGGCCGGTCGTCTCGGACAGCGTGTGGGGCAAGAGGACAAGCGGGCGCGTCGGCGCGCGCTTGATCGTCGAGCGGTAGCCGGGATAAAGATACGGCGGCTGCGTGTTGAAATAAGGCCGGCGATAGCCGACGACGTCGCTCATGTCAGTCGCTCCTCCTGCGGTCGCGCCGGCTCGATCGGCCGTCACGCGGCGAATCGGCAGGCGTCGAGAATTCTATCGGGCTGTCAGCTCCGCCGATCAGGCGCGCTCGATGATCATCGCGATGCCCTGTCCGACACCGATGCACATCGTGCACAACGCATACTTTCCACCGGTCCGCCGCAGCTGGTACAGGGCGGTCGTCACCAGCCTCGCACCGCTGGCGCCCAGCGGATGACCGAGCGCGATCGCGCCGCCGTTCGGATTCACGTGTGCCGCATCATCCGCAACGCCGTGGTCGCGCAGCACCGCCAGCGCCTGCGATGCAAACGCCTCGTTGAGCTCGATGACGTCGATGTCGGCCAGCTTCAATCCCGCCAGCGCGAGTACCTTGCGCATCGCCGGGGCGGGCCCGAAGCCCATGATACGCGGCGCGACACCGGCGACGGCCGCCGCGACGACGCGCGCCTTCGGCTGCAGTCCGTACTTCTTGACGGCGGCGTCCGCGGCCAGCAACAAGGCACAGGCGCCGTCGTTGACGCCGGATGCATTGCCCGCCGTCACCGTGCCGTCGGGCCGGACGATGCCCTTGAGCTTGGCCAGCGCCTCGAGTGTCGTGTCGGCGCGAAGATGCTCGTCCTTGGTCACCAGCGACGGATCGCCGCGTTTCTGCGCGATCGATACCGCGACGATCTCTTCGGCCAGCCGGCCCGCAGCGACCGCCGCGGCCGCGCGCTGCTGGCTGCGCAGCGCGAACGCGTCCTGGTCGGCGCGCGACACCTTGAAGTCGACCGCGACGTTCTCCGCGGTTTCGGGCATCGAATCGACGCCGTACTTCGCCTTCATCAGCGGGTTCACGAAACGCCAGCCTATGGTCGTATCGTAGACGTGGGCGGAGCGGGAAAACGCGGCGTCGGCCTTTCCGGTCACGAACGGCGCGCGAGTCATGCTCTCGACGCCGCCCGCGATCATCAGCGCCGTCTCGCCGGCCTTGATCGCGCGCGCCGCCGACGCGATCGCGTCCATGCTCGACCCGCACAGGCGATTGACCGTCGTGCCCGGCACCTCGACCGGCAGGCCGGCGAGCAGCAGCGACATCCGGGCCACGTTGCGGTTGTCCTCGCCCGCCTGGTTGGCGCAGCCGTAGACGACGTCGTCGACGGCCGACCAGTCGACGCCGGTATTGCGCTCGACCAGCGCCTTGATCGGCACCGCCCCCAGATCGTCGGCGCGAACCGGGGCGAGCGCCCCGCCGTAGCGCCCGAACGGCGTGCGGACCGCATCGCAAATCCATGCCTGTTGCATCTATCGCTCCGAAAGTGTCGCGGTCTTGCGGCCGGCCGTCGCGGCGGATTCGGCGCCGGCGAGCGTCAATGGCACGCCAGTCAGCCGCTGCAGCTCGTCGAAGGGCAGGCCGTCGACGATCTCGACCACCCGGAGGCCCTGCGGCGTGACGTCGATGACCGCAAGGTCGGTGTAGATGCGATTGACGCAGCGAACACCGGTCAACGGGTAGCTGCAGCGCTCGACGATCTTCGATGCGCCGGATTTGGTCTGGTGATCCATCATCACGAATACGCGCTTGGCGCCGATCGCCAGGTCCATCGCACCGCCGACGGCGGGAATCGCGTCCTTCGCGCCGGTGTGCCAGTTGGCGAGGTCGCCCTCGACCGATACCTGAAATGCGCCGAGCACGCAGATGTCCAGATGGCCGCCGCGCATCATCGCAAACGAGTCGGCGTGATGGAAATACGCGCCGCCGGTCAGCAAGGTCACCGGCTGCTTGCCGGCGTTGATCAGGTCGGGATCTTCGTAGCCCTGCGCCGGCGCCGGGCCCATGCCCAGCAAACCGTTCTCGCTGTGCAGAAAAATTTCGCGATCGGAAGGCAGATGGTTCGCGACCGTCGTCGGCAAGCCGATGCCCAGGTTGACGTACGCGCCTTCGGGAATGTCGCGCGCGACCCGCGCGGCCAGCTGCTCGCGCGTGAAACGCTTGATCGGCTGGCTCATGCCGCCGCCTGCGGTTGCGCGCGCTGCGTGACCACATCGACGGCGACGACTCGCTGGACGAATATGCCGGGCGTGACGATGACTTCGGGATCGAGCGCACCGAGCGGCACGATCTCGCGGACCTGCGCGATCGCGCATTTGGCCGCGGACGCCATGATCGGCCCGAAGTTGCGCGCGGTCTTGCGATAGACGAGGTTGCCCCAGCGGTCCCCCTTCTCCGCCTTGATCAGCGCAAAATCGGCGGCGATCGGATATTCGAGCACATAGCCGCGACCGTCGATCACGCGCGTCTCCTTGCCTTCGGCGAGCGGCGTGCCGTACGCGGTCGGCGTATAGAACGCGCCTATGCCGGCGCCTGCCGCGCGTATGCGCTCGGCGAGGTTGCCCTGCGGTACCAGTTCGAGCTCGATCTCGCCCGCGTGGAATAGCCCGTCGAAGACGTACGAGTCGGTCTGGCGCGGAAACGAGCAGATGATCTTGCGTACTCGCCCGGCCTTGAGCAAAGCGGCGAGACCCACCTCGCCGTTGCCTGCGTTGTTGTTCACGATGGTCAGCTCGCGGGCGCCCTGCGCGATCAGCGCGTCGATCAGCTCCGAGGGCATGCCTGCCGTCCCGAAGCCGCCGATCATCACGGTCGCGCCATCGTGCACGTCGGCGACGGCGGCGGACAGCGATGCCAGGGTCTTGTCGATCATTGCAAACTCCGCTGAACGAATACGCCACCGCGCTCGGTTAGTGCGATAATCGCACATCCGTGCGGTGAACGAACAAAGTCTACGCGTCCTCGACGGGACCGGTCAAGGGCGATAATCGCATTATTGTGCGGTTACCGCCCAACTGATAACATCATGCGTCGATCCGAACTGCCGGAGACCTGCGCATGCCGCGAGCCGCCAAAACCCACACCGCACCTTCCGCGCGCAGCCGGACCGCCGGCGGCGACCCGGGCATTGTCGCGCCGATTGCTGCCACGGTCACGCCTGCGTCCGAAATCGATGCGCTGACCGGTGACCCGAATTTCATGAGCTCGCTCGCCCGGGGCCTGGCGGTGATCCGGGCCTTTTCGCAGCAGCGGCGCGAGCTGACCATCGCGCAGCTGAGCCATCGCACCGACATACCACGCGCCGCCGTGCGCCGCTGCCTCTACACGCTGGGCAAGCTCGGCTACGTCGGCACCGAAGACGGCCGGACGTACGCGCTGCGGCCGCGCATCCTTGCGCTCGGTCATGCCTATCTGTCGTCGACGCCGCTGGCGACGGCGGTGCAGCCGCTGCTCGATCAGATCAGCGACGAGCTGCACGAATCGAGCTCGATGGCGGTGCTGGAAGGTGACGAAATTCTCTACATCGCGCGCTCGTCGACGACGACGCGCCTGATGTCGATCGACCTCGGCCTGGGCAGCCGGCTGCCGGCCTATTGCACGTCGATGGGCCGCGTGCTGCTGGCCGACCTGCCGGCCGCGCAGCTCGACCAATACCTGTCGCGCGTCAAGCTGACGCGATTGACCAATCGCACCGTGTCGACCGCGGCCGAATTGAAGCGCGTGCTGGCCGAGGTCAGGCGCGACGGCTACGCGATCGTCGACCAGGAACTCGAAATCGGCCTGCGCTCGATCGCCGTGCCGGTCAAGGACGCGTCGGCGCGATGCGTCGCCGCGATCAATGTCGGAACGCAATCGGCGCGCGTGTCGGTTGCCGAAATGCAGGCGAAGTTCCTGGCGCCGCTGCAAGCGGCGGCCAGCGAGCTTTCCGTCCTGCTCGTGCGCTAGGGCGATGAGCCGATGGACTGGAACACCTGCCTGGCGCGCGTCCCCGGCATCGAAATTCGCGAGGCGCCCGACGGCCTGGTCGTCTACGACGCGGCCCGCGACCGGGTCCACTACCTGAATGCGACAGCGGCGCTGCTGCTCGAAAGCTGTGACGGCACCTTGCCCGCTGCCGAGCTTCCCGCGCTGCTCGCGGCGGCGTTCGGCCTCGCGGCGCCGCCGACCGGCGAAGTCGAGACGTGCCTCGCGACACTGCTCGATCAGGGCCTGCTGGTCGCGGCGCGAGCAGCCTGAAGTCTCGACGCTGTACGAGCCCGGTATTGTTGTGTAGAGTGTGCGCGGACACCCATCGGCGAGGCCCTACGATGAGCACGAATCCTTCCCTCGAACGCTTCCTCGAACGCGTCGAACCCGGACGCCGCGATGCGCTGCGCAAGATACTGGTCGGCGCCGCGGTCTACTCGGCGCCCGTGGTCGCATCGTTCACCCTGGACAGCCTCGACGGACAAGCGCGGGCGCAGGTGTCGAATCAGGCCTCGATACCGGCCAGCTCCGGATGGAGCCTCGCTGCGCTGACGGGGATGATCGCTGCCGCCGGTGCAGTGCTGCTGCGCCGCCGCCGCGGCCGCTAGCCGCACCGCTTCCAAGTCCCCGCGTTGCCGCGCCCGCTGCTTTCCGCGGCGCTGATCGTTCGCGACGAGGAGCGTTTCCTCGAAGCCTGCCTGCGCTCGCTCGTCGGCCGCGTCGACGAGACCGTCGTCGTCGACACCGGATCGACCGACCGCACCCCCGAAATCGCGGGCGACATGGGCGCCCGGCTGCTTCAGGTCCGATGGATCGATGATTTTGCGGCCGCGCGCAACGCCGCGGTCGATGCCTCGCGCGGGCAATGGGTGCTCTACATCGACGCCGATGAGCGCCTCGTCGAGTTCGACCGGGCGGAGGTGGAACGCCTGCTCGCGGCTCGCGATTATGCCTGCTACACGGTGCGGTTCCGTCCGCAGAGCGGATTCACGCGATATCGCGAGCACCGCGTCTTTCGCAACCGCCCCGAGCTGCGCTTTCGCGGCGTCATCCACGAATCGCTGCTTCCGGCGCTCGACGAGCTGGTCGCTCGCGAGGGAGCGCGTGTCGGTGCCAGCTCGATCGGTCTCGAGCACGATGGGTACGACGGCGACATCCGCCACAAGCATCCGCGCAACCTGCCGTTGCTGGAAAAGCGCCTGTCGCAGGACCCGGCGCACGTCTACAGCTGGGCGCATCTGGGTGCAACGCTGCTCGGCGTCGGCGACACCGAAGGCGCCGAAAAAGCGTGGCGGCGCGGCGTCGACATCGTCCGGTCGCGAGGTTCGACGGCGGCGGCGGACGATCGGCCCTCTCTGCACCTGGCCAATTTTCTGGTCGCGCGCGGGCGCGACGCGACCGAGCTCCTCGACGAAGCGTGCCGCCGCTTTCCCGATAACTACGCGCTGCTCTGGCTGCGCGCGCGCACGCTGGTCGATGCGGCGCGCTACGGCGAAGCGATGCCGCTGTTCGCGCGACTGGCGGCGATCGATCCCGACGCGCTCGCCGACGGGCCGATCGCGTTCGACCGGTCGATATTCGGCGCCAACGCGCACGCGGGGCTCGGGCTGTGCGCGTTTCGCCTGGGCATCTACGACCAGAGCGCCGCGCACTATGCGCGCGCCGAAGCTCTCGCGCCGGGCGACCTGGGCATTCGAGCCAGGCGCGCACTGGCCGAGGGTCGCGCCAGCGACGCGCGCGGTGCGCGCCAGCTCTAGCCGGCTGCGGACAGCGCGGACCGTTTGACGCGGTCGTTCGCAGCGTCCGGTCCTAGCGCACCAGCGGACACCGGGAGCGGCTTGCCGTCGAGCCATTCCGGTAGCGCAACGCCGAGCGCGGCGAGTATGGTCGGGGCGATGTCCAGCACGTTGCCATACCCGGTTGCTTGCGCGCCGACCACGCCCGGGCCCCTGATCCAGAGCTGCGAGTTGACGGTGTGATCGCCGCTGCGCGGCGCGTGCGGATGGTAAACCGGGACATGAACGCGGCCGACCGCGGGCGATTCGCAATCCTCGAGCATGCCGAGGTCGGTCCGGAACACACAGGTCAGATCGGGCAGATCGGGATGATGGTCGGGGCCGAACGCTTCGCTGGAGGTCTGCACGCGCACGACGATCGCTTGGCCCGACTTCGGATCGCGCAGCGCCAGCAGCTCGCGCCGCAGCATCTGCAGCAGCGCGGCGGCTTCGGGGCCCGGCTCGACGCTGCCGAAAGGCTCCCGCCCGCGCAGGTTGAGCCTGATGCCGCCGCACCGGTTGTTGTTGACGAATGCCGCGCGCGTCTTCGGTGAGGTGAACGGATCGACCGCACAGCCGGCGGCCGCGGCTGGCGCGGCCAGTGCCCGCGTGCGCGCCAGCCGCTTGATCACCGCTTTGACCGGCCGTGGAAGATAAGTCACCTGCGTCCGAAGGCGGCGAAGCCATCTGCCCGCGCTCCCGAGACTGCCGCCGGCGAGGCCCAGGCGCACCAGCACTTCAGGCAGCAGTTGCGGCCCGTCGTAGTACAGGTCGATGCCGTGGCTGAATACCGCGTAGACGCTGGCGTCGGGTCCCGCCGCAGCGAGCGTCGCCGGCAGCGCGTCGTCGATCGCCTTGTAGACATCGAGCAACGCGTGCCGGAATTCGCTGGGCGCGCCCGGATCATGCCAAGGATGCCGCGGATCGATGAAGTGCCAGAACTGATGGCCGGCACAATGGCTTTCCGAATAAGTGACGCTGAACAGATCCCAGTCCTCGCGTGCCAGGATGTCCGAACTGAACCGCGCCTTGGTTTGCACGCCGTGGAGCAGACCCTGCAACAAGCGGCGATAGCCTTCGGGCGTTCGTCCGTGCAGGTCGCAGCTTCGGATCGGATGGTCGCCGTAGGTTGCGCGAATGTCCGCTAGCAGTTGCGGCGGCTCGCTGGATATGTCGAACGTGCGATCGTGCAAGCCCCATTCGATCAATTGCACGCCGTCGATGCCGCGCGCGGGAACCGCTTGTACCGGATCGATGACGGCCACGCGCTTGCCGGCGCGGCTGGCCTGCGTCCAGAAATAGAACTGCGGATCGATGTCGCTCGGCTTCGCTCCGCGCATCACCGCTTCGCCGGTGTGCAGCTGGTTCGGGACGTAGAAGTGACCCATTTTCCCGCTCGAGCAGCCGGTGTTGATCTCGGGCCAGATCGCGCCGGGCAAGGTTTCCATCGGATTGTCGAGCTGAAACGTCCGGCTCGCACGCGCCAGGGCGGCGAAATTGGGCAGCTTGCCTTCGGCGGCCCAGCGCCGCACCAGCGACGCTTCGCAGGCGTCGAATCCGATCACCAGTACCTGGGCGCTCATACCGGCTGCTTCATCTCGGATGGCTCGCCCTCGTTCGCTGCGCCGACTGACGTGTTCTCGCGCGCGGCGACGCCGTCGCGCCATCCGCGAACGCGACCGCCGGCGACCGCAGCGTAAAGACGGGCTTCGCTCCAGCGAGCGCGCAGCAGCGACAGCACCGCGCCGGTCACGGCCCGGACGACGTGGTAGGCGATTTCGACCCTGCTGCGGCGATGCTTGGCCAGTACGTAGCCCATCGCCCGCGCATAACGCCGGCCGCGATCGAGAATTTTCTGTTCGGGCTGGACTGGATTCCCCGGGTGATGAACTTCGAAGGTGGGGTCGTACCAGATGCGGCCGCCCCGCGCGACCGCGCGCAACAGATAGTCGGTTTCCTCGGCGGCGGGCCAGGGTGTGCCCGAACCGACGCCGAGCGCTTCATCGAATGGACCCACCGCGGCGATCAGCTCGCGCCGCAGGAATATCGCGCTCGACATGCCCTGCGTCCATACGCGCTCCGCCGTAACCCACCCGTGACTGCGGGCAAAACGCGCGCGCGGCGCGCCGCCGGCGCTCGCGGCGCCGCCCCCGCTCAAGCCCTGCGCAGAAGGCTCTCCGGCGAAGAATTGCAGGACGCGCGCGACGATATCGACGTCGTACCAGCAATCGTCATCGGGAAAGCCGACGATGCCCCCGCGCGCCAGCCGCAGGCCGACGTTGCGAGCGCGCGACAATCCCGGCGGCGCCCGCACGTGAGTCAACAGAAACGACGCGCCCGCGCGATCGAGCAGCGCGGTAACGCGGTCGTCGGCGTTCTGATCGACGACGATCACCTCGAAGTCCCGGCTGGTTTGGCCGGCGAGGCTGTACAGGCAGCGCAAGAGCTCTGCTTCGCGGCCGAGCGTGGCGACGATCAGCGAAAGGCGTGGTGGCGTTTGCATAAAAGGAATCGATCGAAGCGCTTGCCGCTTCCGCCAGCGATTCTACGGCATCGCCGACGCCATGTACCGCGTCGGAAGCTTCCGAACATAACGCAGCGATCGGCCCTAGTGCACGATCGGATGGAAGCCGCTAGACTTCGTGCCCATGGCGACTCCGGTACTGCTGGTTCTGACCGCGTTGCGCTGGGTCGGCGCGGCGCGCATGCCGCGAGCGCTCGCGCAGGCGGGGTTCGAGGTGACGCTGCTGACGCCGCCGGGATCGCTGGCGGAAAAGAGCGCCTTCGTCGCCAAGATCGCCTATCTGCCGGAAAAAGCGACGCCGGAGGCGTGGGTGCACGCGTTTGCCGCAACCGCCAAGGCGACAGCGGCCCGCCTCGTCGTCCCTTGCGACGACAATGCCTTTACCTTGTTGCATCGGCTGGCAACGTCGCCGCCGGAGGGCCTGCAGCCGGCGCTGCACCAGGAGCTCGTCACGCTGGTCATCGACTCGCTGGGCGATCCGGCGCACTACGCAGCAAGCGTCGACCCGACCTTGCTTCCGGCGGCCGGCGCCGCGCTCGGCATTCGCGTACCGGAGCACGCGATTGTCAACGATCTCGCCGGCGCCCAGTCGTTCGGCGCCGCGCACGGCTATCCGCTCCTGCTCAAGAGCCGCCGGGCCAGCGACGGCGTGACCGTCGCCAAGCACAGCGAGTTGGCGGGCGCGATTGCGGCGCTATCGGCAAGCCCGGAGGTCGGTGCGGCGGAAACGCACGAAGCGTTGCTGGTCCAGACGCAAATCCGCGGCCAGCTGCGGTACTACCAGTCGGTGGCGTGGAAAGGCGAGCTTTTGGCCGGGTTCGCAGGTGAACGAGTCCGGAACGACTCCGCCGGCGGCCGTCCGACGGGGGTCAATCGGTATTCCCGAAACGACGCGCTGCGACAAGTCGCGGCCACGCTGGCCCGGGGATTCGGCATCAGCGGTCTCTTTTCGCTGCAGGGAGTCTTTGCGGAAAGCGGAGATTTTCGTCTGCTCGAGATCAACCGCCGCCTCCTCGGGGGCGCCCATCGCGGCAGCGAGTTCGGGGTCGATCATTGCGCGGCACTCCATGCCGCGCTCAATGGTCTGCCCTACGCCGGGCGCACCGATCTCGACGAAGGCGAAGAGCACATCTGCGTTTCGTTTCCGCAGGAATGGCTGCGCGATCCGGACAGCAAATGGCTGCGCGACTATCCGGTCGACGTGCCGTGGGACGAGCCGGAGCTGTTCGAGGCGATGCTGGATCTCCATCCGGCGCGCTAGGCGGCATCCGCCGGCTGCCGGCTTGCGATCACGGCGGCCCGATCGGCGCCGTACCCGTCATCGTTTCGGCCCGCATGAAGTCGAAATCGCATCCGGCATCGGCCTGCAACACATGATCCAGATACAGGCGCCGGTAACCGGTTTCGCGGTCGGCCGCGGCGGGCGAGCCGAGCCGTGTCCGGCGCCGCGCAAGCTCGTCGCCGCCGACGCATAGCTCGAGCCGGCGCTGCCCGACATCGAGCTCGATCGTGTCGCCGGTTTCGACCAGCGCGAGCGGTCCGCCGGCCGCGGCTTCGGGCGTGACGTGCAGTACGATCGTGCCGAAGGCGGTACCGCTCATCCTGGCGTCGGAAATGCGCACCATGTCCTTGACACCCTGCCGCGCAAGCTTCAACGGAATCGGGATGTAGCCGGCCTCCGGCATGCCGGGCGCGCCGCGCGGTCCCGCATTGCGCAGCACCAGCACGTCATCGGCCGCGACGTCGAGATCGGCGGCGTCGATCCGCGCCGCGAGATCGTCGAGCGAGTCGAACACGACGGCGCGGCCGCGATGCGAAAGCAGCGCCTCGGTCGCCGACGCATGCTTGATCACGGCGCCGCCCGGCGCGAGGTTGCCCCTGAGCACGGCGATCGCTCCGCCCGGATGGATCGGATCGTCGACTCGCCGCACGACCTGCTGCGCCGGCACGACTTCCGCTGCGGCGATGACGTCGCCCAGCGTCCTGCCCGATATCGTCGGGGCGTCCAAATGCAGCAGCGGGCGCAGCTCGCGCAGCACCGCGCTCAAGCCCCCGGCCTCGTGCAGATGTTCCATGTAATGCTGGCCGGACGGCTTCAGGTCGACCAGGACCGGGACGTGGCGCCCGAGCGCGTCGAAGGCGTCGAGGTCGACTTCGATGCCGCGTCGCGCAGCGATGGCGGTGAGGTGGATCAGCGCATTGGTCGAGCCGCCGATCGCATGCAGCACGACCATGGCGTTGCTGAACGCCTTGGCCGACAGGATGGCGTCGGGCCGCGGCCCCGCGCGAGCCAGTCCGGCGGCGCAGTTGCCCGACGCTTCGGCAAGCCGCAGACGCTCGGCGTGGACCGCGGGTATCGTCGCCGCCATCGGCAGGCTGATGCCCATCGCCTCGGCGATGCAGGCCATCGTGCTCGCGGTTCCCATCACCATGCAGGTGCCCGCGGTCGGGGCGAGCCGCGCATTGACGGCGTCGATCTCGTTCCGATCGATTTCGCCGGCGCGGAATCGCGCCCAGTAGCGGCGGCAATCGGTGCACGCGCCCAGGCGCTCACCCTGATGCGTGCGCGTAAGCATCGGCCCGGTCGGCACCATGATCGCCGGAATGTTCGCCGACGCCGCCGCCATCAGCTGGGCCGGGATCGTCTTGTCGCAGCCGCCGATCAGCACGACCGCGTCGACCGGCTGGGCGCGAATCATCTCCTCGGTGTCCAGCGCCATCAGATTGCGCAGATACATGCTGGTCGGCCAGGCGAACGACTCGTGCAGCGAGATCGTCGGAAATTCCATCGGCAGCCCGCCGGCCAGCATGACGCCGCGCTTGACCGCGGCGACGAGCTGCGGCACCGTCGCATGGCATGGATTGAAGTCGCTGTAGGTATTGGTGATGCCGACGATCGGACGCTCGAGGGCGTCGTCCGAGTAGCCCATCGCCTTGATGAAGGCCTTGCGCAGGAACAGCGAGAACTGCGCGTCGCCGTAGCTGGTCAGGCCGCGGCGAAGGCCGCCGGTCATGCCGCGGCCGCCGCCCTGTCCAGCGTGAAACCCAGCGCAGTCAGCGAAGCGAAGAGCGCCTGTCTGGACTCGGCCGCGAGCGGCCGCAGCGGCGGCCGCACGACGTCCCAGCCCGGTGTCTGCCGCAGCTCGCCCAGGGTCGCCTTGTTCGCCGGCACCATGGGGAATTTCTGGATCGCTGCGCGCACGGCGCTGAGCTCCTGCTGCAATCGATCGGCGGCTGGCGTGCGCCAGCCCTGCATCAACCGGTGCATCGCCCCGACATTGACGTTCGCCGTCGCGGAAATGCAACCCGCGCCGCCCAGCCGCAGCGCATCGAGCAGATAGGATTCGCTGCCCGGAAAAACCTCGAAGCCCGGAAAGGTCTCGAGCAGGCTGCGCGTGTTGTTCCAGTCGCCGGAGCTGTCCTTGAGCCCAACCACGATTCCCGGATACGCCTTCAGCAACCGCCCGATCACGTCGAATGAGAAACCGACGCTGGCCATCGGTGGTATGTGGTACAGGTAGACGCGAAGACGCCCATCGCCGACGCGCTCGATGACCTCAGCGATGCTCGCATAGACGCCGTCGTCGCTGACGCCTTTGTAATAGAAAGGCGGCAACATCAGCACGCCGAAGCAGCCCTGCTCCACCGCGTGCCGGGTCAAGGCGACGGTATCCGGCAGTGCGCAGCACCCGGTGCCGGGCATCAGTACACCGGGCGAGATGCCTCCGTCGATCAGGCGCTCCAAAAGCTGCCTGCGCTCGCCGGTATCGAGCGAATTCGCCTCGCTGGTCGTGCCGAAGACGGCGAGGCCGTCCGCGCCTTCGGCGAGCAGCCAGCGGCAATGGGCGGCAAAGCGTTCGCCGTCGACCGCGAGGTCGGCCTGAAATGGCGTCAGCGCCGGGACGAGGACGCCGCGCGGGAAATGATCGAGGCTGATGATTCGGGTTCCTGGACTGATTGCCAATGTCGTTGGGTACGGCTGCCGACCCGCCGTGGCAGGCTGGATACGATTATAAGCGCCTTTGGTCGGCCGACGGTCGCGCCGCCGCCGCGACGGGAACTCGGTGCGATGGCGCCGGTCTCTGCCGATGGGGTCCGGTACGCGACCGGCCTGGCGCGTCGTTTTCGTTTGCCTCCGCGCGGCGCCGGGCATACGATGGCAGGTCGGTTTTTCGAAAGTCCTACGATGCGCGTCCTTCCGATAGTGCTCGCCGTTTGCGCCGCGGCGCTGACGCTGCTCTCCCCTGCCGCCAGGGCGTTTACCTGCTACATGCTGTACGACCGCAACGACAACCTCGTCTATCGCGACACGATTTCGCCGATCGACATGAGCGAGCAAGGGGCGAGTGCGCGCGAGTCGATGCGGGATCGCGGCGACTACCTGGTCGTCGCCGAGGCCGACCGCTGTCCGCAAGTGACGTTCGTGTTCGGCGCCGCGGGCTCGAGCACGCTGTCGGTCGATTCGATCGTCGGCGGCGTGCCGGTCGGCGCCGGAACATCCGGCTTCACCGTGTCGCGATCCGCGTCACGGCCGATTCCTCGCATCGCGCCGCCCCCCGCCGCGCGGGGAAGCACCGACAGGTAGACGCGGCGCCGGTCGCGCTTCAGGCGAGCCGGCTGTACCAGAGCAGCGAAAGCGTCCCCGCGGCCAGCATGAGGATGGCGGCGGCCGCGACCGCCAGGGCGCCGACCTCGGTCTCCTTTTTCTCCAGGACGTAACGCGCGTTCAGCCGCTGGTAGATCTTGGCCAGTTCGTTCCCGCTGGACGCCTGGAAATATTCACCGTGCGTTATCTCGGCGATCGACTTCAGTGTTTCTTCGTCGAAAGCCATGTACATCGAATAGCCGTCCATGTCCGCGGTCCCGCCCCCGGGCATCCCGAAACCGACCGCATAGATCCGCACGCCGTGGTCGGCCGCCAGCCTCGCGGCGTCGAGCGAGTCCGGGCCGGTGGTGCGGCGGCCGTCGGTGAGCAGGATGATCGCGGCCGAGCCGTTCGATCCTGGCGGCACCGCCTTGAACGGTTTTTTCGCGGTCTCGGCGCTCTTGTCGATCGGCTTGCCCAGCGGGCGTGGGCCGGGGCCGGAGGCGCCGAACAGCAGCGATTCCAGATCGATGCCCTCCTCGGGGAAAAGCGTGGCCAGCGACACGATGATGCCGCTGCCTATGGCCGTATGCCGCTGCAGCTCGAACCGGTCGATCGCCGCGATCAGGTCGTCGCGATTGTGCGTCGGCGGCTGCACGACCGACGCCGTTCCCGCGAAGGACACGATGCCGACCAGCACGTCGGCCGGCTGCTCCTGCACGAAAGCCTTGGCGGCGGTTTGCGCGGCCTCCAGCCGGCTGGGCTTGATGTCGTTGGCCCGCATGCTCAGCGAGACGTCCATCGCCAGTATGGTCGTACGCTGGTCGGACGGCAGCGTCACG
>DATASF010000151.1:0-41031 GCA_036269335.1 Casimicrobiaceae bacterium | reverse complement strand
CAAATCAGGGGACCGTCTTACCCACATCTATTTCCCCACGACAAGCGTCATCGGGCTGACCATGACGGTCGACGCATCTTCGTCGCTCGCCGTTCGGATAATCGGCAACGAGGGCATGCTGGGGATTCCGCTCATGCTCGGCGCAAACGTGTCGCCATTGCGGGCAGTAGTACAGGGCGCGGGGTTTGCGTTGCGAATGGACGCGTTGCCATTTTCGCGCGAACTCAGTCGCAGCCAGCCCCTGCGCCGGGAGATTGACCGCGAGGTATTCGTCCATGTCGGCCAGCTTGCTCAGAAGGCAGCCTGTGCGCGCTTCCATATGGTCGAAGAGCGGCTCGCCTGTTGGCTGTTGATGACCGAAGATTGCGGGCATAGCGGAACCTTCTATATCACGCAGCAATTCCTGAGCCTCATGCTCGGTGTTCGAAGGGTGGGGATAACGGCGGCGGCGGGTTCCCTGCAAGAGCGCAAGCTGATTGGTTACAGCCGAGGCAACATAGCTATTCTCGACCGACTCGGACTCAAGGCCGCGTCATGTAGTTGCTACAAGGCAAATCGAGAACTGTCCCAGCGTGCGTTCACTTAGCCCTGCCCAGGCCGTCGGTCGAGCTAGAGGGGTGCTCAGCCTAACCGCTAAGGTCTCCACCTCCGCGGGCGCCCAGGTCAAAGCAATCCCCAGCGCATGTTGGGGTCGGTCCCTCTTCTGCTCGCGCACTAGCGTCGAACCGCACGTGCGGCAGTCGTAGTAATCTAAATTGCCTTGGGCCAGCGTAGCCATGGTTTTCGCGCTCAGGGAGATATGCGGCGCGTTGGCCACTGACGAGGCAATAAGCGCCCTGCAGTCGACGCAAGGCTTCCCGGTTGTCATGAGCGCAGCACAAGCGGTTCGGCGCACCGAGCAGATAGGGATGCGCGTCGAGCGAGATGAGCATTCCCCGCCACGTTAGCCGGGTCGCTTCGCCCTGAACGCGGCCTCAAGGGCCATGACGCCGGTCAGAATGCGCGAATCGGCGCGCATCGTCCGACCGCACTTGCTGCACACATAGCTGCCCGTGATGGGGAGCTGAAGCTCCGTTTCCTGCCCGCAGCCTGCGCATTGGACGACCAGCACTGCCTGTCGTCCCTCACGACCTAAGCGTACCTCTTTCGGACGCATCTGACCCTCCCCGAACGGCGTACTTCCGGGCCCAATTGTGGCACGTTTGGCGGTGGGTACGGGAAGCGTCCGTGTTCGACCCCGAGCTTAGGCCGCAGGGTCGTCGAGAGTTGAAGGGTGCTATGGCGCGAGCGTAACTTGGAAGGATGCGATCACTGAGTCTGCTCCGGCGACGAGATGTAGTTCTTGTTATTTTCGCGCGATACAGTTGGTGTAGTTCTCCGCGAACCATAGCCTGCCATCGGGGCCGACCGTGATGTAGTAGGGAAGGGAGTTGGAGGTAATGCTTCCTTCCTTGACGGCGCCCGCAGTGGTAATCATGGCGAGCAGGTCACTGTTAGCCTCCGTGAAAATAAGCCTGCCTTTCCAGGTAGTGATGCCAACAAGGTTGAAGCCAGTGATGCCATTCCTGTATTCAGTGACTACGCCGGCTGTCGTAATCTTGCCAATGCACGGGTCGCCGTCCTCGGCGAACCACAGGTTCTTGTCCGGCCCCGTTGTGATGGCATCCGGTCCCGCGCCAGGAGTAAGACCCCCATATTCCGTCACTAGCCCTGCTGTGGTGATCTTGCCGATCTGGGCAACGTTGTTTTCAGTGAACCAGAGATTGTTGTCCGGTCCCACCGTGATGCCATAAGGACGCGCCCCTGGGGTGGGGAGGCTGTATTCAGTCACTACCCCGCTCGTCGTAATCTTCCCGATTCGGAACCCGTTGTACTCGGTGAACCAGAGGTTGCCATCCGGGCCGGCCGTGATCGCGTAGGGGCTTGCGTCTGGGCTGATTCCAACGCTGTACTCCGTGACAACTCCCGAGGGCGTGATTTTCCCGATCCGATGGATGCCGAATTCGGCGAACCAGAGGTTGCCATCAGGGCCCGTCGTAATCCCTTCGATCGACGCGCCGCTGGTGATACCGCTGCTGTATTCGGTAACGACACCGCTTGGCGTGATCTTTCCAATCTTGCCGGCGATCTGCTCCCCGAACCACACGTTGCCGTCGGGCCCTGCGGTGACGAAATAGAGACCCGCATTCGGGGTGATGCCATTACAGAAGACCGTGATCTTTACGGCTTCGGAAACCGAGCAAGATAGAACAAGCGCGCAAGCTAGCAGAATGCGAACCGATTTCATGATCCCCCCTGATTTTTTGTTGGTCGACTTTCTTGCGAGGGGCGACACCCGAGCACGACACCGATGACGCGTCACCGATCCAGTGCCCCCTGCCGCCTCTAGGCAAGGCGAGTATACAGAATCAGCTGGTTTGGCAGCACCGCAGCGACCACCCATCGACACCGCGCTTCATTCGACCTTGACTGGACGAATCGGTCTTGAAGCGCAGATTGAACTCCCAGAATTTGAGCGTCGTTCCTGCGCCGGTGCTGACGGTGTAGCTAACGCAATCGGGTATTGAGCTCACTTCGTAGCCAGATGGTTAGCTGTTGGTCGAGCCCCTTTAACGTTTCTGCATCCATAGGATCCCCAAGTCTTGACGACGCTCCGCAGGATAGGGAATTGGCGTCGTCAACCGGGTTCGCGGGGCGGGCGCTGAAGCAGGGGTCAATTTGTGGGTAACTATTGTATCTACAGCTCTTTAGCTATATACAACAATATGTTATTGCAATATATGGCGGAAGGTGTGAGATTCGAACTTAGGGTGCCGTTGCCGACACGCCGGATTTCAAGTCCGGTGCATTCAACCGCTCTGCCAACCTTCCTTTGAGATGCGGCGTCTCTCGCAGCACCAGCCAAGGGCCGCTCCAGCGCCAGCGGCAAACTTTCTCAAGATCGAATGCGCCACCGACGGTGATTGACAACTCCAGGTCAAAAGGCAACGTCGGAATCCGAAGTCGTCACTGAAAAGTAGTGAAGTTGGCGGCGCTACAGGACCGCAATCTTCGGCCACTCGAGGCGGTGACTGGACCACCGGCTCTCGGCAGGCGCCTTTGCACCTGTGGTCTCCCATGCGAAGATCTTGGGCGGTCAGCGCGCCACATCGGGGCTCATATGGTCGATTTGAAGCCAGGGCAGTTTTACGGCGCACCGCAATTCGGCGCGAGCGGCCGTAACTTCGACATTCGCGCGTTGGCCGCCAGCGCCACCGAGCACGACGTTCGCCTTCACACACACGACGATGCGCACTTCATTCTCGTGCTATCCGGACTGTATATCTCCACGGCGCGCGGCGCGGCAGATTTCGTCCGGGCGCCCGCGTTGATTTTCAATCCACCGGGCACCACGCATCGCGACCGATTCGTGAAGGGCGTCGGCAGCTTCATCGGGGTATCTCTGCGTTCGGCGACGTTCCGAGACTTACGAGATGTCCAGCCGCAGGCAACACACGCAGTTCAGCTTCGCTCCAGCGATGGGTTAACCACGGCGTTCCGTATTGCGCGGGAGGTCCGTGACGGCCGGGACATGGTGGTGATGGAATCGATGACGTGGGAGCTGCTAGCGACGGCGGCGGCCCCGCGCGGCAGCACTGGCGACCCTCCAGGATGGGTGGTATGCGCCTACGAGGCGATCATGGACCGCGCAACCGAAACACTGTTGGACGTCAGTGACGTCGCGGCGAAGATCGGTGTTCATCCGGTGCACCTGGCCCGCGTTTTCCGCGCGGCATGGGGCTGTTCACCTGGCGAATTGCTTCGTTGGCGCCGCGTCGATCGGGCTGCCGACATGCTGCGTTGCTCCGATATGTCCGGTGCCCAGGTCGCCGCACAGGTCGGCTTCGCCGACCAGAGCCACATGACGCGAGCTTTTCGCGCAACATACGGTATTCCGCCAGGCGTCTATCGTCGAAGACATGTTTCAAGGATACAAGCCTCAGACCCCGACGTCTGAGTAGGCTTAGTCTCCCGTGGAGACTTGAGATGCTTCGAACGCTATCGATCGCTGGGGCCTTTGCGGCCAGTGTCGTTGCTTCGGTTGACGCTGCCGCCAGTCCAACGCTGGAAGACATCACTCCCGCGGTAGGCGCTGGAACGTACAAACAAATCACCAGCGTGATCGTCGCGCGCGGCGATCGCGTGGTTTACGAGCGGTACTTTGACACTGCGGGCGCAGAGGCACTACGCAATACGCGCTCCGTGACCAAGACGGTCACCGGAATGCTCGTTGGTGCCGCGGTCGATCGCGGACTCCTTCGCGCCGACTCGCCGGTCTTACCTTTCTTTAAGGACCGCCTGCCCGTGGCCAACCCCGATCCCCGCAAGAAGCGGATTACGGTCGAGGACTTTATGACCATGAGTTCTCTCCTCGAGTGCGATGACGAGAACGAGTTCTCGCGAGGCAATGAAGAGCGAATGTACCTGGTGGAGGACTGGGTCAAATTCACGCTCGACTTGCCCATCAAGGGATTTGCCGACTGGCAATCCAAACCGGAGCAATCACCTTACGGCCGCGCGTGGAGTTACTGCACGGCGGGGGTCTCCACGCTCGGGCCCCTGCTTGAGCGCGCAACCAGGCAGAACGTGCCCGCCTTTGCGCAAGCGGTGCTTTTCAAGCCGCTCGGGATCGAATCCGTCAAATGGCAGTTTCAACCTCTCGGAAACGCCATGACCGGCGGCGGTCTTCAGCTCCGAAGCCGGGATCTGCTGAAACTCGGTCAGCTGTATCTCAACAATGGCCGTTGGCAAGGTCAGCAGCTGATATCAGAGGCGTGGGTGCGACGCTCGCTGTCTCCGCACGCACACGCACGGGAAGACACCGACTATGGTTACCTGTGGTGGCTGCAGACCTTCAAGGTCGATGGACAGAACATCGCGACGTACGGTATGTACGGGACCGGTGGAAACAAGGTGTATGTCTTGCCGGTACAGAGTGTCGTTGTGGTCGTCACAACCACCAACTTCAGGGTCGCCGGTGCGGGAGCCCTCACCGACCAACTGTTCACGTCGCTCATTTTGCCCGCCTTGCTCGTACCTTGAGCGGGCTTTGCATACGTTGCGCCTGAGTCCAGCGCATAGGAGCGAATTACCTCCGGAAAGTCACCGGTCGGCCCTTTCCTCTGAGCTCCGAGCCCTCGTGGATGGCGGGCTCACCGCTCGGGAGCCCGCCGAAGAGCCGCAATCGACTGCAATGCGCTGATCGACCCATCGGGTCTATGGTGACCGCTTTCTGCCCGGCGACAAGCCGATTGTCAGGGTGCCCGGCTAAGATTTGTATTCCGGCCACATATTCACTCCCGACACCGAACTTCATGGCAAGAGCGCTTTGAGGGCCCGCTGCCTCCCCGACGCCAAAAGATCCGGCTGCCGCCGGACTTGCCTGAGCCGTGCAGGAGTCCACGCTCCCACATGAAGACAGACTCTCAGCTCGCGAGTCGGGGAACGCCTCCTGTTGTCGCAGTCATTATCCCGCTGCTTGGGGCAATCATTGTATACATTGTGCTCGGTGTAATGTCCGATCTGGGTAGGAAAACGACCCTCTGGGGGCAGTTATTTGACGCCGCGCCGGCGCTATTAGTGTTCATCTTGTTCGAGGTATTCGCATTGCTTCCTTTGCGGGCCTTGTTCATTCGCAAGCGCATCGGCACCCCCCTGCTTTTCTTCGTCGCCAGCGCAGTTGCCTGGCTGGTGGTAAGCGTTGCCATTCTTGGAGCGACTACGTCGCAACCTCGGCTCGCCCTTTGGGCGGATGCATCATTGATAGCGCCCGGGCTGGTACTTGCGGGACTATTCACGCTAGTGTGCCGCGCTACATTGCGACGCTAACCCTGCGAGAATCAGCGCATGGCTGAAAGCGCTATTCCGGCTCACAGGCGAGCGAACCAAGCCCCTGAACCGGCTGCCGCGAGCGCCGAGCCGCCGGGCAGCCCGGCGCTTGAATCCGGCGCGCGAGGCGGCATATTACGAGCATTGCCCTATGAGTAGCGCAGTTGAAACTTGGGGTATTTCTGCTAGTCTAAGCGCACGTGACGGGAATCCGTCACCTCGGAAAGGGAAACCTGATGGAACCGCAACTGAAACCCGTACCGATCGATAACAGCCAGCCTTCATGGCGGCAGCCCGCGCCCCCTGCGTCCGGCGCGACGATCGTCACGAGCGACCAGCAGAAGAACGTTCTGCGCAACACCTACTGGCTGCTCGCGCTGTCGATGCTGCCGACGATCGCCGGCGCATGGTTCGGCACGTCGATCAACTTCGCCGGCCTGTTCAAGACGTCGCCGATCATGGCGCCGCTGCTGATGTTCGGCGCGATGTTCGGGATGCTGTTCGTCGTCTCCGCGCTGCGCAACAGCAGCTGGGGCGTGCTCGCGATATTCGGCTTCACGTTCGTGTCGGGCGTCATGCTGGCGCCGATGCTGCAATATGCGGCGCAGGTCAGGAACGGCGGTCAGCTGGTCGCATTGGCCGGCGGCATGACCGCGGCGGTCTTTTTCGTCATGGCGACGATCGCGACCGTCTCGAAGCGCGATTTCAGCTTCCTCGGCAAATTCCTGTTGGTCGGGCTGGTCCTGCTGATCATCGCGTCGATCGCGAACCTGTTCCTGCACATCCCGGCGCTGTCGGTAACGGTCTCGGCGATTGCCGTGTTGATCTTCTCGGCCTATTTGCTGTACGACGTCAACTCGATCGTCCGTGGCGGCCAGACCAACTACATCATGGCGACGCTGGCGTTGTTCCTCGACATCTACAACATTTTCGTCAACATTCTCAATCTGCTGCTGATATTCTCCGGCCAGCGCGACTGAAGTCTCGGTTGCGTGACCAAGGGCGCCTTCGGGCGCCCTTTTCATTTGCCTGGCCGCTCAGCGCGTGAACAGAGCGACCGACTCGACGTGGGCGGTATGCGGGAAGAGGTTGACGATCCCCGCCTTGCGCAGCGAGAACCCGCGGTCGTGCACCAGTACCGAAGCGTCGCGGGCGAGGGTGGCTGGATTGCAGGAGACATAGACGACGCGCGACAGCCGCGCTTCCGGCAGCGCCTTGACCAGCGCGATCGCGCCTTCGCGCGGTGGGTCGAGCAGCGCCTTGTCGATCGTGCCCAGCGCCTCGATGCTCGCCGGCGTGGCCTCGAACAGGTCGGCCGCGACAAAGCGCGCAAGATCCGCAAGCCCATTCCCTTGCGCGTTGCCTAGCGCGCGCCACACCAAGGCCGCGTTGCCCTCGACGCCGACGACCTGCGCTCCGCGCCGGGCGATCGGCAGGCTGAAATTGCCCAGTCCGCAGAAGAAATCGGCGACCGCGTCGCCTTCCGCCGGCTCGAGCAACCCGACCGCGCGGCGAACCAGCATGCGATTCATCGCGACGTTGACCTGCGTGAAGTCGGTGGGCTGAAACTCGATACGAACGCCGAAATCGGGCAGCGCATAGCTTAAAACCCGGGCCGGCGGATGGAACGCCTGCACGGTGTCGGGACCCTTGGGCTGCAGGTAGAGGCGCACGCCGTGGCGATCGGCGAAGGCCGCCAGTGTGCGCTCATCGCTGGCCGTCGGTGCGTCGAGGTTGCGCAACACCAGGACTTCGTTCCCGGTTCCGTCGTCTGCGTCGTCGCCGACCGCGAGCTCGATCTGCGGCATCCGATCGCGCAGCGACAGGCTGCCGATCAGCTCGCGCAGCGACGGCAGCAGCGATGAAATATGCGGCGGCAGCACCGGGCAGATGCGCATGTCGGTGATGAAGCTCGATTTCCTCTCGTGGAAGCCGACCAGCACGCCGCCTTTTTTCGGGACGTCGCGCACCGACAAGCGCGCCCGCTGCCTGTATCCCCACGCCGGTCCGTGGATCGGCGCCAGCAGCTCGCCGGCGCGGACGCGGCCAATGTGCCAGAGCGCGTCCTCGAGCACGCGTTGCTTGGCGGCGACCTGCGCCGACGCTGCCAGATGCTGCAGGCTGCAGCCACCGCAGACGCCGAAGTGCGGGCAGAGCGGCGCGACGCGTGAAGGACTGGCGCGCAGGATGCCGGTGGCGCGGGCGAGCTCGTAGGTCGGCCGCTTGCGATAAATCTCGATGGTGACGCGCTCGCCGACCAGGGCCCCTTCGACGAACACCGCCTTGCCGTCGATGCGCGCGATGCCGCGGCCTTCCTGATCGAGCGCGGTGATGAGGACCGTATCCATTGACCTGCCGCGCCGAACGCGGCGCAAATCGATCATTGTACCGGCGCGGCGGCGCGCGACATGACCCAGCGCCTGCACGGTAAAATGCGCCGATGCGCATCCTCGCCATCGATACCTCGACGGAAATCTGCGCCGTCGCGCTCGGCGACGGCCTTGCGTGGGACGAGCGCTCGGTCGTCGCGGGACACCGTCACTCCGAATTGCTGCTGCCGATGATCCGCGGTCTGCTCGACGACCACGACACCGCGCTGGCCCAGCTCGATGGTCTGGCGTTCGGCGCGGGGCCGGGAGCTTTCACCGGGCTTCGGATCGCCTGCGGCGTCGCGCAAGGCCTGGCGCTCGGCGCCGGGCTGCCGCTGATCGGCGTGTCGACCCTGGAAGCGCTGGCCGAGACGGCTCGGCAACGGCATGCGGCCGCTGAGGTCATCGCCGCGCTCGACGCGCGAGCGCAGGAAGTGTACGTCGCCGCTTACCGGTACGACGGCGTGCGCTGGCACGAAGTCGTCGCGCCCGCCGTCGTCGCACCGCTTGCGGTGACGCTGCCGGACGGCGTCGGCTGGACCTGCGTCGGCAGCGGCTTCGCCGCATATCCGGCCTTGCGCGAGCGTTGCCTTCCGGCGCTCGCCGCGTGCGAGCCCGCGCTGTTCCCGACGGCGACGGCGATCGGCACGCTGGCGCTGCCGCGTCTCGCCGCCGGCGAGGGCGTCGCCGCGCGCGACGCGGCGCCGATCTACCTGCGGCACAAGGTCGCGCTGACCAGCGCTGAGCGCGCCGTCGGACGCACGCGATGAGCGCCGGCGTCGAGACCGGCATCGAGGCAACGGTGATCTGGAGGCCGATGCGGGAAGACGATCTCCCGGCGGTCGCCGCGCTGGAGCAAGCTTCGCACGCGGCGCCCTGGAGCGAAGGCAATTTCCGCGACGCCTTTGCCGCCGGTTACGCGACGCTGGTCGGCGAGCTCGACCGCAGTGTCGTCGCGTACGGGGTGCTGATGCTCGCGCCGGGTGAGGCGCAGCTGTTGAACCTGACGGTAGCGGCGCCGGCGCGCCGGCGGGGACTCGGCCGCCGGCTGTTGCGACGGCTGCTCGACGACGCGATCGGCGTCGGCGCCGAGCAATGCTTCCTCGAAGTGCGCGAATCGAATCATGCGGCGATTGCGCTTTACCTGCGCGAAGGATTCGCGCCGGTCGCTCGCCGCGGCGGCTACTATCCTGCGCCGCAGAGCGCCAGCGGACGCGAAGATGCGCTGGTGATGCGTCGCCGGCTCGGGAGCGATTCGCGTGGTTGATCGCAGCGACGTGCTGCGCGAGCTGGGCTTGCTCCCGGTATGGCGGCTGCGCACGCGGCCGGCCGAAATTGCTCCGCCGCCGGTGCTGCGCGATGCCGCCGTCGATCCAGTGCGCACCGCGCCGGCGTCCGGTGCGGCGGACCGCATCGCGCGCATCGCGACACTCGGCTGGCCCGATTTCGCCGCCGACGTGCAGGCGTGCACCGCTTGCGGATTGTGCCGCTCGCGCCGGCAGGCGGTACCCGGCGTCGGTGACGCTAACGCCGAATGGATGTTCATTGGCGAGGCGCCGGGGGCCGAAGAGGACGCGCGCGGCGAGCCATTCGTCGGGCAGGCGGGACGGTTGCTCGACAACATGCTCGCCGCGCTGGGCATGCGGCGCGAGACCAATGTATACATCGCCAACGTGCTCAAGTGCCGGCCGCCCGGCAACCGCACGCCCGAGCCCGGCGAGGTCGACGCCTGCCGGCCGTATCTGGACCGGCAGATCGCGCTGATACGCCCGAAGCTGATCGTCGCACTCGGCAGGAGCGCGGCGACGACGCTGCTCGCCGTCGATGCGACGATCGCGAGCCTGCGCGGCCGCGTGCACCGCTATCAGGGCGTGCCGCTGATCGTCACCTATCATCCGGCCTATCTGTTGCGCAACTTGCCCGACAAAGCCAAGGCGTGGGAAGATCTCTGCCTCGCGCGGGCGACGATCCGCGCTCTGCACGACGCCGACGGCTTGCAAAGCGCGGCGGCGGCCCCAAAATAAAGGCCGGCGGGCAAGCTTGCCCGGGCAACGCGCCGCGCATCGAATGCGCGGCGACTCTGGGAGGGAATGGCATGCGCAAGAATTCTGGCCTGACCCCGGCGGTCTTCGCCGCGGTGTTTGCGACGCTTTTGTTGTCCGGCTGCGGCTACAACGATCTGCAGCGCCAGGACGAGCAGGTGAAGTCGGCCTGGTCCGAAGTCGTCAACCAATACCAGAGGCGCGCCGATCTGGTCCCCAACCTCGTCGCCACCGTCAAGGGTTATGCGGCGCAGGAGCAGCAGGTGCTGACCGAAGTGACCAATGCGCGAGCCAGCGTCGGCAGCATCAAGGCCACGCCGGAACTGCTCAACGACCCGGCCGCCTTCGCCAAGTTCCAGGCCGCGCAGGGCGAGCTGCAGTCCGCGCTGTCGCGGTTGCTCGTCGTCTCGGAAAACTATCCTCAGTTGAAGTCCGACGCGCTGTTCCGCGACCTGACCGCGCAGCTCGAGGGGACGGAGAACCGCATCACCGTCGCGCGCAACCGGTTCATCAAGGCGGTGCAGGACTTCAACACCACGGTTCGCTCGTTTCCGACCAACCTGACCGCGATGATGTTCAAGATGGAAGTGAAGCCGAACTTCACCGTCGATAACGAAAAGGCGATCAGCGCGCCCCCGAAGGTCGATTTCAGCAAGCCGCCCGCGCAACCCGCTCCCGCGCCCGCACCGGCGCCGAAGAGTTGAACAACGCACGCCGCGCGGTGAAAGCCGCGCGGCGATGCGGCTGCGCCATCGTTTGATGATCCATTCCCGCCTGTTCGGCCGCCGCCTGGCGCTGCTTGCGTTCGTCCTGCTGGCGTCGTTCGCTGCCGGCGCCGCGGACGCGCCCAAGGACGGTCTCGCGCCGATTCCTGCGCTGACCAGCGCCGTCACCGACCAGACCGGCACGCTCTCGGCGCCCGAGCGGCAGGCGCTCGAGGCCAAGCTGCGCGACTGGGAATCTCGCACGACCAACCAGCTTGCCGTGCTGATCGTGCCGACCACCGCCCCGGAGCCGATCGAGCAGTATTCGCTGCGCGTCGCGGAAGCCTGGAAAATCGGCCAGAAGGGCAAGGACAACGGCGCGATCCTGCTGGTCGCCAAGAACGACAAGCGAATCCGGATCGAGGTCGGCTACGGGCTCGAAGGCGTGTTGACCGACGTGACGTCGCGCCGGATCATCGCCGAAAACATCGCGCCCGAATTCAGCAAAGGCAACTTCGCCGCCGGCATCAACGCCGGCGTCGACCGCATCGTCGCGGTCGTCGATGCCGGCGAGCCGCTGCCGGCGCTGACGCCGCAGCGCAGGGCCGCGCCTGCGCGCCATTTCGATTTCGGCACGATGTTGATCGTGCTTCTGGTTGCGGTACCGGTCCTCGGCAGCGTGCTGCGCTCGATCTTCGGCAAGGTCGGGGGTTCGCTGGTCGGTGGCGGCGTCGTCGGTGCGATCGCCTGGTTTGTCGCGAGTTCGCTGCTGATCGCCGGCGCGGCAGCGGTCATCGGCTTTATCGTCATGCTGTTCACCGGCCTGTCGGGACGCGGCGGCCCCGGCATTTTCATACCTGGCGGCGGCGGCGGATTCGGCGGTGGAGGCTTCGGTGGCGGTGGTGGCTTCAGCGGGGGCGGTGGCAGCTTCGGCGGCGGCGGCGCCTCCGGCGGCTGGAACTAGAGGGAGCGATGAGCACGCTCGCACAGCAGCCCCAACGGTTCTGGCGGCATCTGTTCACCGATCACCGTACGGCGCGGCGCGTCTTTCCGCCCGTCGCGCTGGAGCGGATACAGCGCGCGATCGCCGACGGCGAACGCCGGCATGTCGGTCAGGTCTGCTTCGCGGTCGAAGCCGCTTTGCCGCTGTCGCTGGTGTTGCAGCACGAGACGCCGAGCGCACGCGCCCTCGAGACATTCGCCCGGCTGCGCGTCTGGGACACCGAGCACAACAGCGGCGTCCTCGTTTATGTGCTGCTTGCCGACAAGGACGTCGAAATCGTCGCCGATCGAGGCATCCATCGGAAAGTCGGCGAGGCGGCCTGGCGCGAGATCTGCCAGACGATGGAGTCCGCTTTCGGCGAAGGCCGTTTCGAGGAGGGCGCGGTTGCCGGGATCGAAGCGGTCAGCGCGCTGCTCGCCAGGCATTTTCCGCGCTCGGAGGCCGGCGGCAACGAGTTGTCCGACCAGCCGGTGATGCTCTAAAGCGTTCGGGCTCTCGCCCTTCGCCGGGATCAGGCCTTGGTGCCGCGCGTTGCCGCGCCGGGGCGAGGCCGATCGCTGCCGCCCGCGAGTAACTGCAACAGATCGGCGGTGGCGACGTTGATCCTGTGCCGCCACATGACCAGCGCCATCGTTCCGGCGACGAACAGTCCGAACAGCACGATGACCTCGTTGGTCGACAAGCCGAGGAAGACCAGCAGGGCGTAGAACGACAACATCACCAGGACGCCGATGTTCTCGTTGAAGTTCTGCACCGCGATCGAATGGCCGGCGCCCATCAGCACGTGCCCGCGATGCTGCAGCACTGCGTTCATCGGCACGACGAAGAATCCGGCCAGCGCGCCGATCAGCGTCATCAACAGCACCGAGGTCTCGAGCTTCTGCACGAAGATCATGATGATCACGGCGATCCCCATCAGGATCCCGAGCGGCAGCACCTTGACCGCGTTCTTCAGCGAAACGAAGCGAGCCGCCGCGACCGCGCCGAGCGCGATGCCGATCGCGACGACGCCCTGCAGATACGAGGCGCGGGAAAGGTTGTAGCAAAGGTGTGACGCCGCCCAGTCGATGACGATGAATTGCAGCGTTGCGCCGGCACCCCAGAACAGCGTTGTCGTCGCCAGCGAGATCTGCCCGAGCTTGTCGCGCCAGAGCAGCGCGCAGCAGTGGCCGAATTCGCGGATCAGGAAGACGGGATTCTTGCTCGGCATCCGGTGGTCGACGCCGGTGTCGGGGATGTACCAGTTGAACAGCGCCGCGACCGCATAGGTGCCCATGATCACCGCGATCGCGGCTTCCGGCGGCGTGTCGATGCCGGTATCGATGTGGGGAATGTCGATCGCCAGCAGCGCGCTGGACACCGGTCCGCTGATCAGCGCGCCGCCCATCAGCACACCGAGGATGATCGAGACCACCGTCGTGCCCTCGATCCAGCCGTTGGCGACGACGAGCTGCCGCGGCGGCAGCAGCTCGGTAAGGATCCCGTACTTTGCCGGCGAGTAGGCGGCCGCGCCGAGGCCTACGATCGCGTACGCGACCAGCGGATGGACCAGCATCAGCATCAGCGAGCAGCCGACAATCTTGATGCCGTTGGTTATCAGCATCACGCGGCCTTTGGGCATCGAGTCGGCCAGCGCGCCGACCAGTGGCGCCAGCAGGACGTACGAGACGACGAAGCACTGCTTGAGCGCCGGCGTCATCCACGCAGGCGATTCGAGATCGCGCAACAATTGGATTGCTGCGACAAGCAGCGCGTTGTCGGCGAGCGACGAAAAAAACTGCGCCGCCATTATCGTGTAGAACCCGGCCTTCATTGTCCTCAGTAGGCGCGTGCGCTCTTGTAAGCGGCGCCGGCCGCGGAAGCCGGGAGGCGCGCGCTGCGCTTGTGTATAATAAAAAGAACTGGCCGGCGCTCGCGGCTCGCGCCTTATACCACGTTTTCTCTTCTCAGACCAAGCCGCCCGGCCTAGGTTCGCTAACACACCCGCGCCGTTCGACCGTGACGCGTCCGATCCTCGCACAGATTAATCTGTCCGCGCTGCGCAGCAATCTCCGCGTCGCGCGCGAACGCGCGCCGGGCGCCCAGATTCTGGCCGTCGTCAAAGCCAACGCGTACGGGCACGGCCTGATGCGCGTGCTGCCCGCGCTGGCGGACGCCGACGGCCTGGCGCTACTCGAGCTCGACGCGGCGGTTGCGCTGCGCGAGCAACACTATGCGCGCAGAGTTCTGCTGCTAGAAGGTTTTTTCGGCACCGGCGAGCTGCCGGAGATCGCGGCGCGCCGTCTTGCGGTTGTCGTGCACCACAACGATCAGGTGCGCATGCTGGAGTCGACAAGTCTGGCCCGCCCGCTCGAGGTATTCATCAAGGTCAACACCGGGATGAACCGGCTCGGATTCAAGCCCGATCAGGTGCGCGATGTCGCCGAGCGCCTGTCGCGGGCGAGCAGCGTCGCCGCGCTCCGGCTGATGACGCATCTCGCCCGCGCCGACGAGGACGACGGCGTGCAGGAGCAGCTGCAGGTGTTCGAGCGCGCGTGCAGCGGTCTGTCGTATCCGCGGTCGGTGGCGAACTCCGCCGGCGTCGTCAAGTACCAAACCGTCGGCGGCGAATACGTCCGCCCCGGCATCATGCTGTACGGTTCATCGCCGTTTCCGTACGACACGGCGGACATGCTCGGCCTGAAGGCCGTGATGACGCTGCGCAGCGAGCTGATCGCGGTCCAGGACCTGAAGGCCAACGACAGCGTCGGCTACGGCGGAGGCTACACCGCCGCGCGTGCGCACCGCATCGGCGTGATCGCCTGCGGCTATGCCGACGGCTATTCGCGCCACGCACCGAACGGCACGCCGGTGCTGGTCTGCGGCAGGAAGGTCCGGACCGCCGGCCGCGTGTCGATGGATCTGATGACCGTCGATCTGTCCGACGTCCCCGAAGCCGGAATCGGCAGCCCCGCGGTGCTCTGGGGCGAAGGGCTCTCGGTCGACGATGTCGCGGCCGCGGCCAGCACCGTCGGCTATGAGCTGCTCTGCGCGGTGACGTCCCGCGTTCCATTCGTGAACACCGAGGTCGGCAGCGTCGACATCGAGCTCTAGAGGAAACCGCTTGTATATCGTCGTCACCGGCGCCGCCGGCTTCATCGGCTCGAATCTGGTCAAGGGGCTCAACGCGCGCGGCGAGAGCCAGATCATCGCCGTCGACAATCTGTCGCAGGCGGACAAGTTCCGCAATCTGGTCGACTGCGAGATCGCCGAATACTTCGACCAGGACGAATTTCCGGCCCGGCTCGTCGACGGCGACTTCGACGACGACATCGCGGCGATCCTGCATCAGGGCGCGTGCTCGGACACGATGCAGACCGACGGGCGCTACATGCTCGCCAACAATTATCGGTATTCGATGCTGCTGCTGCGGCATTGCCAGAACAACGACATACCTTTCATCTACGCGTCGTCGGCCGCGGTATACGGCGCCGGCCGGGATTTTCGCGAGGAAGCGGCCGCCGAGGCCCCGCTCAACGTCTATGGCTATTCGAAGCTGCTGTTCGACCAGCACGTGCGGCGGACGCTGCCGGAGCGAACCACGCAGATCGCCGGCTTCCGTTATTTCAACGTCTACGGACCGCGCGAGGCGCACAAGGGCAGGATGGCGTCCGTCGTCTGGCATTTCTTCAACCAGTATCGCGACACCGGTAAGGTCCAGCTGTTCGAAGGCTCGGGCGGTTACGCCGCGGGAGAGCAGCGCCGGGATTTCATCAGCGTCGACGACGTCGTCAAGGTCAACCTGGACTTTCTCGACCATCCGCAACGCTCGGGCATTTTCAACGTCGGGACCGGCAGCGCCGCGAGCTTCAACGCGGTGGCCGCCGCGACGATCAACGCCTGCCGCGCGGCCGACGGCGCGCCGTCGCTGTCGTTCGACGAACTGCATCGCACCGGCGCGATCGAGTACGTCGGCTTCCCGCCAGGGCTCGCCAGCCGGTACCAAAGCTTCACCCAGGCCGATCCGGGCCGCCTGCGCGCCGCCGGCTATACCGCGCCGATGACGGGCATCGAGCAGGGCGTGGCCAGCTATGTCCGGGCGCTGCTCGCGGCGGGAGAGGTCAACCCCTAGCATCGCTCGCGCGTTTCAGGAGTCCGGGAAGCGCCCGGACCTATCATTACCACCCAGGGGAAAACAACCATGAAAAGAATCTTGCTGCTGCTGGTGACCGTGCTGTTTTCGGCGCTGGCCTTGGCGGCGGTGAACATCAATACGGCAAACCGGGCCGAGCTCGAGGCCTTGCCCGAGATCGGGCCGGTGAAAGCGCAGGCCATCATCGACTATCGCAACGCCAACGGTCCCTTCAAGTCACCGGAAGACGTGATGAAGGTCAGCGGCATCAAGGAAGGCACCTACGGGAAGATCAAGGGGCTGATCTCGGTAAGCGGGGCATCGACGCCGTTGCCTGCCGCCGCCCCTGCCAAAACCGCGGCGCCCGCGCCGGCTCCGGCGCCCACCGCCGCACCTGCACCGGCGGCAAAGACGGCCTCGCCCGCGGCAACGCCTGCGGCGGCCGGAGCAGCCGGCGCTGCGTCAGGTACCGACGCCGCAGCGGCGAAGGACGCCAAGTCCGGCGATGCCAAGATGACCAAGAAGGAAAAGGCGGCCGCGGACAAGGCAGCGAAAGCCAAGGCGAAGGAAGACGCGGCCAAGGCCAAGGCCGACGCCGCCAAAGCCAAGAAGGATGCTGCCGCCGCAAAGGCTGACGCGGGCACGGCCAAGGCCGACGCCGCGAGCGCCAAGGCGGACTCGACCAAGGCCGGAGCGGCCGCGGCCACGGGAGCAACGCCGACCAAGGCCGAAAAGGCCGCGGCCGACAAGGCCGCCAAGGCGAAGGCCAAGGAAGAGAAGGCGGCGGCAGCCAAGGCCAAGAAGGACGCGGCCGCAGCGGAAGCCAAGGCGAAGAAAGACGCGGCAGCCCAGGCCAAGAAGGACGCGGCGGCGGCGAAAGCCGACGACAAGGCGAAGAAATAGACGCAGCAAGCCTCTTCGGTTGCTAAGCAAACCCCGCGAACGCGGGGTTTGTCTTTTTTGCGAGCCGCCATCGACGCCGCGTCGGGATCGGAACATGGTCGCTCTGGTAAAATGGCGTCCGTGTACAAGACCATCGAACAATCCGTCGGCAACACGCCGCTCGTGCAGTTGCAGCGCATGGCGGCCGCGTCCGGCAATACGGTGCTGGTCAAGCTCGAGGGCAACAATCCTGCCGGCTCGGTCAAGGACCGCCCGGCGCTGTCGATGGTGGCGCAAGCGGAAAAGCGCGGCACGATCAAGCCGGGTGACACGCTGATCGAGGCGACCAGCGGCAACACCGGGATCGCGCTGGCGATGGCGGCCGCGATGCGCGGCTTCCGCATGATCCTGGTGATGCCGGAGCACTTGTCGCTCGAGCGGCGGCAGACGATGAGCGCGTTCGGCGCGGAGATCGTGCTCACGCCGAAGGCCGGCGGCATGGAAACCGCGCGCGACGTCGCCGAGCGCATGCGCGACGACGGCAAGGGCATCATCCTCGACCAGTTCGCCAATCCCGACAATCCGCTCGCGCACTACGAGGGAACCGGCCCGGAGATCTGGCGCGATACCGGCGGCCAGATCACGCATTTCGTGTCCAGCATGGGCACGACCGGCACGATCATGGGCGTGTCGCGCTACCTGAAGGAGCAGAACCCGGCCGTCGTGATCATCGGATGCCAGCCCGACGAAGGCTCGCAGATTCCCGGCATACGCAAGTGGCCGGAAGCGTACATGCCGAAAATTTTCGACCGCAAGCGCGTCGACCGCATCGAAAACGTCTCGCAGGCCGACGCCGAAGAGATGGCGCGGCGCCTCGCGCGCGAGGAGGGGATATTCGTCGGCATATCCTCCGGCGGCGCGTGCGCGGTCGCGCTGCGCATTGCCGACGAGGTACGGAACGCCACGATCGTGTTCGTCGCCTGCGATCGCGGCGACCGCTACCTGTCGAGCGGAGTCTTTCCTGCCTAGTGCGACATCGTGGCGTCCCTTTGCGCCGCCGACGATGCGCGTGGCGCGCCGACGCTCATGACGCCCACCCTCGTCTTCGATATCGAGACGGTGCCCGACATCGCGGGCTTGCGCCGGCTGAATCGCCTGCCGGCGACCCTGTCGGACGCCGAGGTCGCGAGCTGGGCCGCGCAGCAGCGGCGGGCAGCGACGGGCGGCGATTTTCTGCCGCTGCATCTGCAGCGCGTCGTCGCCATCGCCTGCGGCCTGCGCGAAGGCAGCACGTTCCGCGTCTGGTCGCTCGGCGAGGCGGGCGACACCGAGCCCGAGCTGATCCGCCGTTTTTTCGACGGCATCGATCGCTACACGCCGCAGCTGGTGTCGTGGAACGGCGGTGGCTTCGACCTGCCGGTGCTGAATCATCGCGCGCTGATCCACGGCGTCAGCGCGGCCAGATTCTGGGATTGGGGCGACGACGACCGCGAGTTCAAGTTCAACAGTTATCTAGGACGCTATCACACGCGGCATCTCGATCTGATGGACGTGCTGTCGATGTACCAGCCGCGGGCGACGGCCGGCCTGGACGCGATGGCGAGGCTTTCCGGCTTTCCCGGCAAGATCGGCATGGACGGCAGCGAAGTCCATGCGGCATTCGAGGCGGGAAGGATCGACGAGATCCGCAGCTACTGCGAAACCGACGTGATGAACACCTACCTCGTCTACCTGCGCTTCCAGCTGCTGCGCGGCACCTTGTCCCCCGCGCAGTACGCGACCGAGCTTTCGTTCGCGCGCGAAAAGCTCGCCGCGACCGGCGCGCCGCATTGGCGCGAATTCATCGCGGCCTGGGACGCGAATGCTTGAGGCCGCGGACGGTGCCTAGGCTTTGAGCAGCGGGACAGGCGCGAATCGGCCGCCGAGCGGGCCGGCCGACGGGACGTTCCACCAGCGGTCGAGCGCCGTCGCGTAGACGCTGCGAAAATCGATCGCGTATCCGGTATTGCCGTCGCCGGACAGGCGCTCGAGCGATGGCTGCTCGCCGTACAGGCCGCCGGCGACGCGTCCGCCGAGGACGAAATGCGCACTGGCCGTGCCGTGATCGGTGCCGTTCGAAAGATTCTCCTTCGGCCGGCGGCCGAATTCGGCATAGGTCAGCAGCAGCGTATCGTCCCAGCGCTTCAGCTCGTCGAGCCCATTCTTCAGAGCGATGATGCCGTCGGCGAGCTCGCCCAGCAGTCGCGACTGAGTCGGCGCCTGGCCGCTGTGCGTGTCGTAGCCCGTCTGGGTCACGCGCACGACCGCTACACCCGGGCGATTGGCTACGATCTGGCACGCGGTCCGAATCGCGTTACCGAACGGGCTTTGTGGAAAGCTCGCCTTGAACACGTAATCGGATTTGAGGCGCGCCGCCGCCTGCACGATATCGCCTTCGACCTTGAGGATGTGCTGCAGGGCTTTGTTGCGCGTCTGTCCTTCCGCGGTGGCGAAGCGCGCCTGCCGCAGGAACTGCTCGGTATTCGCCAGCGCGATCGCGCGCGTGCCGCCGCCCGACAGCGGTCCGAGATCGGGCGAGCCGATGATCACGCCGTCGGCGGCGAAATCTGACGGCGTCGGCGCCAGGGCGAACGTGCGCGTCAGCCAGCCGTCCTGCAGATACTGGTGGCTGCCCGACGCGGTATCCCAGATCTCGATCGAGCGGAAATGCGACAGGTTGGGCTCCGGGTAGCCGACGCCCTGCAGCACGGCGAGCTCGCGAGCGCGCCACAGCGGCAGCAGCGGCTCGAGGGCTGGATGCAGGCCGACGGCGTCCGAAAGCTGGATGACCGAATCGCGCGCGATCGCGAGCTTCGGGCGCAATGCGTAGTAGGCCGGATCGGCGAACGGAACCAGCGTATTCAGTCCGTCGTTGCCGCCCTTGAGCTCGACCAGTACCAGCAGCCGCCGGTAGTCCGCGCCGGGTGGCGCCGCGCCGAAGGCGAGGCTGGCCGCAAGCCCGGGCGCCAGGCCAGCGACGGGCACGCTCGCGGCGAGTTTCAGAAAACGGCGTCGATCCATCGGTAGGCCTCCTTCGATTCGCCTTATTCGAGCTCGTAGGCCGCGTCGAGCACGAGCTCGCGCACCAGCGCCATCGGCTCGGTCGCTTGCGGCGGCGTCTGCGGCGCCACGGCGAACAGCAGCCGGACCGCGTCGTCGCTGCGCTTCTGCGCATCGGCCGGAGACTTCCACTGCGCGAACCACGCCGCGCTGTCGAATTGCACGCTGCGCACGCCGCGATCGATGGCGCGCATCAAGCGCAACGTGCGCGCCTGGTCGATGTCGTTTGCGGCCTCCGGAGATGGCGCACGGTCCGCCGCCATCGTCTCGCCCGGCATCGACCGCGCCATGCCGGCGGCTCCGCCTTCGGCGCGCATCAGCCGGTCGAGAAACTGCTTGCGCGCGAGCAGGCTGCTGGTGTTGATCCACGCCTGCTGTCCGGGCCAGCCCCTGACGTTCGGCGGCGCGAACAGGTTCTGTCCCATGCCGGCCGCGGCGACGGCGAACGGAATCGTATCGCCCGGATGCATGCCGAATTGGTGCAGCGTGCCGACGACCAGATCGACCGGCGACTTGACCAGCGTACCGCGGTTTTCGCGCGCGTAGAAGGCATCCGATGTCAGCAGCGCGTACAGCGCGGCCTTGATGTCGTAGCCGGAATCGCGAAAACGCGCGGCGACGCGTTTGACCTCGGCAGGGTCGGGATCGGGTGAGACAAATTCGCGCCACAGCTTGCGGGTGACGAATTCGGCGGTCGACGGTTGCGCGAGCAGGATGTCGACGACATCGTCGCCGTCGAAGTTGCCGGTCTTGCCCAGCACCGTCTTGCTTCCGTAGTCGTGCACGGCGCGGCGGAAGACGAACTCGCCGCGCTCGCGGTCGAGGCTCCAGCCGGTGAAGGCGCGCGCCGCTTCCTTGACGTCGCTCTCGCCGTAGTGGCCTTCGCCGAGTGTGAAAAGCTCCATCAGCTCGCGCGCGAAATTCTCGTTCGGCGCACCCTTGCGGTTCTGTGCGCTGTCCAGGTAGACGATCATCGCCGGATCGCGCGCGACGGCGTGCAGCATCTTGCCGAAGTTGCCCAGGGCGTTGGCGCGCAGCGTGACGTTCTGCCGGTACATCAGCTCGGCGAGCTTCACCTTCTGCTGGCTGGACACGAAATGGTTGTGCCAGAACAGCGTCATCCGCTCGGTCAGCGGCGAGGGCGTCGACAGCATTTCGCCGATCCACCACCCGCGCAGGTCCAGTCCTTCGCGGACCTGCTGCTGGCGGAACATCTTGAGCTCCTCGTCGGATGCGCCTGCGCCGCGACGCGGGTATTGCAGCGATCCGGACGCGACCATCGCCGGCGGCGGCGATGTCAGCGCGGCGGTGCGCGTGGCAGCGAGCAGCGACCTTGCCGCCTGCTCGCGCGTCATGCCGACGTAGTGCTCGACCTCGGCTTCGGTGGCGCCGAAGCCGGTGCGGTTGAGCAGGTGCCGCGCATCGTCGTAATCGAGCGCGCCGGCAATGGCCGCACCGGCCGGCGGTGCGGCCAGCGCGAGAGCGGCGGCGATCGTGGCCAACGAGGTAAGGGCGCGCATGACTGGCCTGGAGCTAGGTCGGATCGGAATCAACGGCCCAGTCTAGCCAGCTGTTGACCTCGCACGCGCTTTCGGTTGTAACAGCTTGTTGCGCGCCCGCCGCGGAGCCGGGCGTCAGAGCCTTATCGTGCCGCGGCCGAGCTCGAGCACGCGGCCCGAGACAAAAATCCGGCCGGCGGCGTCGACCTCGAGACCGAGGCGGCAGGGGCGTCCGACGGCTTCGCCCTGGGATACGGTCAACGACTGCGGCCGTGCGGCCCCGGTTGCGACCAGCCATCCGCCCAGGTTCGCGCAGGCGGATCCGGTGGCCGGATCCTCGACCACGGCGCCCTGCTTGGAAAAGAAGAAGCGCGCCAGCACCGAACCCTCTCCTGCGCGCGACCAGACGTAAGCCATCGCGCGCACGCTGCGCGCGGTGCCTGACGTGCCGGGCAAATCGAGGCTCGCATGACGCAACAGCGACGCGGTGTCCGGTGCGCAGCGGACCACCGCGTCGGTGCTGGTCAGCGGGATCACCAGCTGCTCGCTGCCGGTGTCGACCCACATCGGCGTCGTTCCGAGGTCGGCTGCGGACAGGCCCAGCATAGCGGCCAGCGCATCGCGCGGCGCCGCGACGTCGCGCGTTCGTGGCGGCTTGGCTTCCAGGGTCCAGCGATCGCCGCTCGCGGTGACGGGGACGATGCCGGCGCTCATTTCCAGGCTCAACGCATCGCCGCAGCGAAAGGTGTCGCGCACGACATGCGCGGTGCCGAGCGTCGGATGCCCGGCGAACGGCATTTCGAACGACGGGGTGAAGATGCGAACCCGCGCCGTTGCGGCGGTCGAAGGCAGGATGAACGTGGTCTCGGAGAGATTGAACTGCAGCGCCAGCGCCTGCATCGTCGTCTCGTCGAGACTTGCGCCGTCTTCGAACACCGCGAGCGGATTGCCGCTGAATGTGTCTTCGCGGGCGAACACGTTCAGAATTCGGAATCGGTAATCGTTCATCGTTGCTCCAGCAGCGCCGTCCGAGCGTCGTCGCTTGCGGCAAGCACGTCGGCAGCGAGTGTGGCGAATCCAACCGCCGACGGGTCGCGCAAGTCGAACACAGCGCGCGCACCCGCGGCCGGGAAATGCCGGGCCATCGAGCGTCCGTACAGCGGATCGTAATGCGCCTCGAGCAGCTCGCCGATCAGCGCATCCCAGTCGCCTCGCGTGGCCAGCGCCTCCCATCGAGCGAAGGCCGCCTTGCCGTGCAGCGGCACCAGCGGGCGCAAGCGTTCGAGCAGCAGCGCCGGATCTTGCAGGAAGTGACCGTATTCGGATTTGAGCAGAGCGATGCGCTGCGGGAGCGGCGTGCGCACGGTGATCGTCTCGCCGTCGTGCATGCGCTCGAGCAGCGCGTCGGGCAGCTGGATCGAGCCGATCCGCCTGCTCTCGGATTCGACGTAGACCGGGCGGCGCGGGTCGAGCCCGGTAAGCGCGGCGAGGAGGTCGGTTTCGAATTTCTTCTGCGAGGGCTGCGACGCGCCCGGCAGCTGGCCCAGCAGCGAGCCGCGGTGTTGCGCGATGCGCTCGAGGTCGAGCGTTTGCGCGCCCGCATCGGCCAGCGCGCCGAGCAGCTGGCTCTTGCCCGAGCCGGTCAGAGCGCACAGCACCCGGAACCGGTAGCGCCCCGGGACGACTGCAAGCCGCGCGACGACGTGGCGGCGATAGGCGCGGTAACCGCCATCGAGCTGTACGGCGCGCCATCCGACCTCGTTAAGCACATGCGCGACCGAGCGGCTGCGCTGCCCGCCGCGCCAGCAGTAGACCAGCGGCTTCCACTCGCGCGGCTGCTCGGCGAAGGCTGTCTCGAGCATTTTCGCGATATTGCGCGCGACCAGCGCCGCACCGAGCCTGCGTGCCTCGAACGGCGAGGCGGCGTGCATGATGCCGATCCGGGCGCGCTCGCCGTCGTCGAGTACCGGATGATTGCGCGCGCCGGGGATATGATCCTCGGCGAATTCCGCGGGGCTGCGCACGTCGATGCGGTGGGGGTGCGCCGCCAGTCCATCGACATCGACGCGGCTGCCAGGGTAGAGCACGGTGCTCATTCAGTGTTCATGCCGCTTTGGCGCTCGCCCCGAGCAGCGGCGCCAGCGACGGCCAGACGTTGTCCAGCATCTTCGCTTGCGCGCTGGCCAGCGGATGGATGCGATCCGGCTGGAACATCGCGTCGTCTTCGGCGAATCCTTCGAACAGGAACGGCACCAGCGCAGCCTTGCGCGCGCGGGCGACCTCCGCGTAGATGGCCGCAAAGCGCTCCCCGTAAGCCGCCCCGTAATTCGGCGGAACGCGGATGCCGACCAGCACCACACGCGAGCCCGCACTTTGCGCCGCCGCGGTCATCGCCTCCAGATTCGCTCGCATCGCGTCGAGGCTGCCGCCGCGCAAGCCGTCGTTGCCGCCGAGCTCGATGATCGTTATCGCCGGACGGTACTGCGCCAGCAAAGCGCCGAGTCGCGCGCGGCCGCCGGCGGTCGTGTCGCCGCTGATGCTTGCGTTGACGACGCGATACGAGAGATGTCGCGCGTCCAGCCGCTGCTGCAAGAGCGTGGCCCAGCCGGCGCCGGTCGGCAATCCGTATCCGGCCGAGACGCTGTCGCCGACCAGCAGGATCACCGGCGGCGCGCGCTCGCCCGACGCGGGCATGGCGGCGACGAGCAGCGCCCCGCACGCGATCGTTGCGAACGCACGAACGAACATCGAGCAAAAACGGGCAGTCACGACGCATTGTAGAGCCGGGCCGCGGGCGGCGCCAAAAGGGCACTTTCGCGCCAAGGTAGAATGATGGTGACGACCAATGAAACCGACGCGCATCGCCTGCTTTCGTCCGACTTCCGCACTCGCGATCGAAGCGTCGACGACGCGCGCGCCGCCGACGCGAATAAACCGGGCCGATGGCTGATCCGGTCATTCGCGCCGTAGGGCTGTCCAAGCAGGTCATTAGCGGCGAGGCGCCGCTGAAGATCCTGGACGACGTCAGCTTCGACATCGCCGCCGGCGAGAGCGTTGCGATCGTCGGAGCGTCCGGATCGGGCAAGACGACGCTGCTGGGATTGCTCGCCGGGCTCGACCGGCCGACGACCGGCGAAGTGTGGCTCGGCAACACCGCGTTGAACGGCTTGTCCGAAGACGCGCGCGCGGCGCTGCGACAGCGCTGGGTAGGCTTTGTCTTTCAATCGTTCCAGTTGCTTCCTGCGCTGACCGCGCTGGAAAACGTCATGCTCCCGCTGGAGCTGGCCGGCGCGAGCGACGCGGGCGCGCGGGCGCGCGAGTGGCTCGCGCGCGTCGGGCTGGCGGCGCGAGTCACGCACTATCCGAAGCAGCTGTCGGGCGGCGAGCAGCAGCGCGTGGCGATCGCGCGCGCGTTTTCCGGCGAGCCGCAGGTGCTGATGGCCGACGAGCCGACCGGCAACCTCGACGGCGCGACCGGCACCGAAGTCGCCGAGCTGATGTTCCGCCTGAATCGCGAGCGCAGCACGACGCTGTTGCTGGTCACGCACGAAGTGACGCTCGCCGCGCGCTGCGGCCGGCGCCTGTCGCTGGCGACCGGGCGCCTGATCAGCGACGAACGCAGCAATCGCGCCGGAGCGGCCGGCGGGTGAACATGCCGGACACCGTGCGCCTGGCGTGGCGGCTCTTGTCGCGCGACTGGCGCGCCGGCGAGCTGCGCGTCCTGATCGCGGCGCTGGTCCTCGCGGTGGCGAGTGTCGGCACCGTCGGATTTTTCACCGATCGAGTCAAGGGTGCGCTGACGCGGCAGGCGAACCTGCTGCTCGGCGCCGATCTGCTATTGTCCGGCGACCGTCCGCTGCCGGACGACTTCATGCGCGAGGCGCGATCGCGCGGGCTAGCCGCGGTGCCGGCGATCAAGTTCAACAGCATGGTGCAAGCGTCGGGAGGGACGGGCGCCGCCGTCCTGGCCGACGTCAAGGCAGTCACCGCCGGCTATCCGCTCCGCGGCGCGATCCTGCTGGTCGACCCTTCGAATGCGGCGGGCAGAGTCGCGTCGGGCGTGCCGCCGCCGGGCGAGGTCTGGATCGACAGCCGGCTCGCCGCGCGCCTCGGCGCACAGCAGGGCTCGAAGCTCGCCGTCGGCGAATCGACGATGACCGTCGGCGCGATCGTGCAGCAGGATCCCGAGGTAACCAGCGGGCTGCTCGCACTCGGGCCGCGGCTGATGATGAACCTCGAGGACGTTCCGGCGACGCGTCTCTTGCAACCGGGGAATCGCGCGTCGTACCGCTTGCTGGTCGCTGGCGACGCGGTCAACGCATTCCGCGACTGGGCGCAGTCGCATCTCGGCCGCGGGCAGCGCCTGGAATCGATCCGCGATCTGCGGCCGGAAGTGCGGCAGACGCTCGACCGCGCCGAGCAATTCCTGGGCCTCGCCGCGCTGGTCGCGGTGATGCTCGCCGCGGTCGCGATCGCGCTCGCCGCATCGCGCTATCTGCGCCGTCACCTGGACGCCGCCGCCATGATGCGCTGCCTCGGCGCGCCGCAACGGCAGATCCTGTCGCTGTTCGCATTGCAATTCCTCGTGCTGGGCGTCGGCGCCAGCATCGCCGGCTGCGCGCTCGCGCTCGGCGGCCAGCAGCTCTTGATCGCTCTCCTCGGCGGTATCGTCAGCGCGGACCTCCCGCCGCCGGGCGTCTGGCCGGCGTTCGCCGCCGCGGCGAGCGGCCTCGCCGTGCTGTTCGGCTTTACGCTGCCGCCGCTGTTCGCGCTGTCGCGTGTCCCGCCGCTGCGGGTGCTGCGGCGCGACCTCGGACTCCCGCGCGCCGGTGGATGGGTTGCGTACGCGCTGGGCGCGGCGACGATCGCGCTCTTGATCGGATGGCAGGCGCAGGACGCGACGACCGGCGCGATCATGATAGGCGGAACGGCCGGGCTGCTCGCGGTCGCCGGCGCGATCGCGTGGGCGCTGATCGCGCTCTTGCGCCTGCTGCCGCAGCGCGGTTACAGCTGGCGCTACGGCCTGGCCAATCTGCGCCGCCGCCCGCTGGCCTCGAGCCTGCAGATCGGCGCGCTCGGACTCGGGCTGATGGCGCTGCTGCTGCTGACCCTGGTCCGCGGCGACTTGCTGCGCAACTGGCGCGCGAGCCTGCCGCCCGACGCGCCGAACGTCTTCCTGATCAACATCCTGCCCGATCAGATCGACGGCATGCACGCGCTGCTCCAGCGCGAGCTCAAAGCCGATGTGCCGCTCTATCCGATGGTGCGCGGGCGGCTGGTCGCGGTCAACGACGTGCCCGTCGATTCGACGCGCCTGACCGACGCGCGTGCACGCCGGCTCGCCGAGCGCGAATTCAACCTGTCGTGGATGCAGGAGCTGCCGCGCAACAATCGCGTCGTCGCCGGCCAATGGTGGAAACCCGGCGAGACCGGCGTCATGTCGCTCGAAGACGGCATCGCCGAAACGCTGGGCGTCAAGCTCGGCGATGTGCTGACCTACGACATCGTCGGCACGCGGATCAGCGCGCGCGTGGCCAGCCTGCGCAAGGTGGACTGGGACAGCTTCCGGGTCAATTTTTTCGCGCTCTATCCGCCCGGCATGCTCGACAATCTGCCGGCGACCTACATCGCGGCGACGCGCGCGCCGGACAATCCGGCGTGGCTCAACGGCCTGCTGGCGCAATATCCGAACGTGCTCGCGATCGACGTCGGCGAGATGCTGCACCAGGTCGGCGCAATCGTGGAACAGGTCGCGCGCGCCGTCGAATTCGTGTTCCTGTTCACCCTGGCCGGCGGCGTGCTGGTGCTCGAGGCGGCGATCGCGGCCACGCAGGACGAGCGCCTGTACGACGCGGCCGTCCTGCGCACGCTGGGCGCCAGCCGCCGGCAATTGACGGCGGCGCAGCTGGCGGAATTTCTGGCGCTGGGAACCCTGGCGGGCCTGGTCGCGGCGGGCGGGGCGACGGCGACTGCCTACGTACTGGCCGATCGGGTGTTTCACATTCCGTTCGGCTGGAACCCCTGGCTGTGGGCGATCGGCATCGTCGGCGGGGCCCTCGGCGTGGCCGCGGCCGGCTGGCTGGGCACGCGCCGGACCTTGCGCCAGCCGCCGCTCGCCCTGCTGCGCCAGTTCGGCTAGATCGAGACGCGGAACCAATCGCCCGTTGCGGCTTTCAAAATGAGAACGATTCGCGTTACCATACGCACCCGATCCGCAAGGCCACGACCTTAGTCCGATGCCGCGCAACCACCATGGGTAATGCCCTTTTCATCATCTGGCGCGAATCGGCCGAGGCGATGCTGGTCGTCGGCATCCTGTACGCATGGCTGCGCAAGCATCCGGACGTCAAGCGCGGCATGCGCTACCTGTGGGCAGGAGTCGGCGCCGGCGTCGCGCTGGCGCTGGCGCTCGCTGCGATCATGCTGGGGATCGCCCGGACCTTGTCCGACCAGGGCCTCGAATACTTCCAGACCGCGATGATGCTCATCGCCGCCGGGCTGATCGTGCAGATGGTCTTCTGGATGCGCCGGCACGGGCGGACGTTCAAGCGCGAGCTCGAGCACGACATGCAGAAAAACGCATCGGCGGCGAACTGGTGGGGCCTTCTGATCGTCGTCGCGCTGGCGGTCGGACGCGAAAGCGCCGAGGCCGTCGTGTTCCTCTACGGCCTGGGAACGCAGTACGCGAGCGGCTGGGGTTTCATCGGTATCCTCGTGCTCGGCCTCGGCGCCGCCCTGGCCACATTCTGGGTGCTGCAGCAGGGCGGCAGGATCGTGTCGTGGCGCGCGTTCTTCCGTTTCAGCGAAATCCTGTTGCTGCTGCTCGCCGGCGCGCTTCTGGTCGGCGCCGCCGAGAAGCTGATCTCCTTCGACCTGCTGCCGCCGCTGGTCGATCCGCTCTGGGATACGTCGGCCCTGCTCGATGACGGCAGTCGCGTCGGGAGCCTGCTCGCCTCGTTCACCGGTTATCGCGCCCATCCGTCGCTGCTGGTGCTGCTGATACTGGCGGCTTACTGGGCGGGTGTCGTCGCCATGCTGCGCCGCGTCTCGCGCTAAAGACAGTCCGCGACCCGAATCGTCTTCAGCGCCCGGCGAAGACATCCTCGCGGCGCAGAAGCCGCGCCGCCGCCAGCAGCGCGGCGATCGTCAACACCAGCGGCAATGCCGCGCTCTGCAGCCAATCGGCCATCGCGATCGCGTCGCCGCGCAGCGCGCGCGTGAGCAGCGTGTACTGGCTGGACACCGGCACCCACAGCAGCCAGCCCGGTTCCTTTTTCTGCAGGAAAAGCTGCACGACCGGGACGATGCTGACGACGAAGACGAGCGCCGAGACATTGCTCTGCGCCTCCTTGAGCGTGCGGCCGCGCAAGCCCACGTACAGGAGCACCGCAGGCAGCAGCATCACCAAGGGGAGCAGAATCGCCACAAAGCGCACGAGCTCGGCGCTGCCGAACAGAAACGGCACGCCGATCGCCGGCAGCGGCGCGAAGTTCAGCGTCAGATAGAACCCGGCGAGCGTCAGCAGCACGACCCACAGGTCGAAGGCACCGATCGCTACCCACTTGCCGACGGCAAGCTGCAAGGTCGAAAGCGGTGTCGCGAGCAGCGGCTCGAGCGAGCCGCGCTCGCGCTCGCCCGCGGTCGCGTCGAGAGCGACGGCGATGCTGCCCATCAACGATGCGAACAGGCCGTAGTAGGCGACCAGGAAGAGGATCAGCGCGCCGGTCTGCTGCGGCGTCGCAAGGTCGACGCCTTCGACTTCGAGCGGCGAGGCGACCTGCGGCGCGATGCCGCGGAGCAGCAGCCGCTGCGTTCCCCATTGACGGTTGTACGCGCGCAGCAGCGACTCGGCCGAGTCGATCGAGGCGCGCGCGCGGTCGCGCGAACGGTCGTAGATCAGCCTGACGGTCGCCGCCCTGCCGGCGGCGACGTCGTGCTCGAACTCATCATCGATCGCGAGCACGACGTCGAGATCGCCGTTTCTGATCCTCGCCTCGAAGTCCGGCGGTGCGGCCACGATCGCAACCTGCTGCCGCTCGAGAAAGGCGATCAGTGCGGGCGCGTTGCCGGCGCCGGCGACCGGAAGCTTGAGCTCGCGGGCCTTTTCCGCCTGGCTCGCCGCCATGTTGAGAATCAGCGCGAGGAACAGCGGGCCGGCGGCCATCGCCGTCAGCAGGGTGACCAGGATCGTGCGCCGGTCGCGCAAGGTATCGGTCAGCTCCTTGCCGCTGACGGTGACGATGCGCCCGATCGGGCTCGGCGGAGCGTTTTCGGGCGTGTTCATGCGGCGAGCCCTTCCGCCGATCCCAGCACGCTGACAAAGGCATCCTCGAGCGAGGCCTCCCCGGTGCGCGCCACGAGCTCGGCGCCGGTCCCGGCTGCCTGCACGCGGCCGTGGCCGAGGATGACGATGCGATCGCACAACAGCGCGACTTCCTGCATGACGTGGGTCGATAACAGGATGCACTTTCCGGCCGCGCGAAGCGCGAAGAGCTGCTCGCGCAAGCTGCGTATGCTCATGACGTCGAGTCCGCTGGTCGGCTCGTCGAGCATGATCGTGGCCGGATCGTGCACCAGCGCGCGGGCGATCGCGACTTTCATCTTCTCGCCCTGGGAGAAGCCCTGCGTGCGCCGGTCGGCGAGCGCGATGAGCCCGAGTTGTCCGAGCAGCACGTCGATGCGCGCTTCGAGCGCGGCGCCGCCGAGCCCGTGCAGTCTGCCGTAGTAGCGCACGTTCTCGCGCGCGGTCAGCCGAGCATAGAGTCCACGCGCGTCGGACAGGACGCCGATGTCGTCGCGGAGTCGGCGACGCTCGCGCACGATATCGAGTCCGTCGATCGACGCGGCGCCCGCATCGGGCGGAATCAGCGTCGCGAGCATGCGCAGCACCGTCGTCTTGCCGGCGCCGTTCGGCCCCAGCAGGCCGGTGATCGCAGCATCGTCTGCGGTGAAGGTCACGCCGTCGACGGCGCGAATTTCCCGGCGCTTGCCGAACGCCTTGACCAGGCCGTCGACGACGATCATCGGGGTTCCAGCACCGACGAGTACAGCGGCGGCCGCACGCTGCTCGCGAAATAGCTAGTGCAGGATGACGGCAATGTCGCGAAGCCCGCGTCCTCGATGAATTTTTCGATCAGCCGCGGGGCGCAGGCGTGCGGCGAAACGATATGACCGTAGCCGGCCGCGACGATGTGGCGGCTGTGCGGCAGCGTCCTGGCGACCTCCTCGCCCGCGGCCGGCGTCGTGACCGGATCGAGGCCGCCCGACAGAATCAGCACCGGCTTGTCGCTGACGACCGGAGCATAGAAATCCGCGGGCACCGGCGGTCGGGGCCAACCGTCGCAGGCGGCGAGGTCGCGCCGGGCGAGCTCCGGTGCGCGCAGCCGCGCCAGCATGCGATTCGTCTCGGCGGTGTCGATGCGAGGCGCATCTTCGGCGCAGCTGACCGCGAAATACAGCGCGAGATCGACGGTCTTCGCGACGTCGTCGTTCAAGAGCATCGCCGCGGCCGCCAGCGGCGCATAGTCGCCGGCCGCCGCGCGCGCGAGCAGGGCGGGGATCAGGCTCGCCGTTTCCGGTGCGTAGACGAGCCCCTGCAGCGCGCCGACGACCGTGTCGAACGACGCTTTGAATGGTCGCTGCGCGCCGGTCCGCGGATCGGCCACGGCGATCGATCGCGGCTGGGTGAGATCGGCGCGAATGCGCGCCAGCGTCGCGTCGAGGTCGGGGTAGGCCTGCCGGCAAGCCGGACCTGCCGCGCATGCGGCGATGACCTGGTCGACCGCCGCTTCGCGCGACAGCCACGGATCGAAGCCGATGCGCATCGCCGGCGGCGCGGCGCCATCGAGGACGACGCTGCGCACATGCTGCGGATACCGGCGCAGGTATTCCTGCGCGACGCGGGTTCCGTACGAACCACCCCACAGATTGATCCGGTCGTAACCGAGCGCGACGCGGACCGCGTCGATATCGGCCACGACGGCCGACGTCGTGTACTGCGCCGGATCCGCGTCGCCACCGGCGCGCAATTCGGCGATGCAGCGCTGCGCCGCGGCGGCGATCGTCTGCGCCTCGGCCAGATCGTCGAAGGCATCGCGCGGGGCGAGCGCGGGACAGCGCAGCGGCGCCGACTTGCCGGTGCCGCGCGGATCGATCAGCACGATGTCGCGGTTGCGCCGCACGCCGCCGAGCGCGCCGGCAAGCGGTGCGAGCGCGTCCGACGATTGTCCCGGCCCTCCGGGCAGCATGATCAGCGGATCGGGTTGCGGCGACAGCGTGGCTGCAGGAAGTACGACCACAGCGATCGCCAATTTCCGACCGCCCGGCAGGCCGCGATCCTCCGGCACCTCGACCGTGCCGCACTGCGCGGCGGTCGCAAGCTTCGGCACCCGGCATTCGGTGAGAGCGATCTGCCGGACCGGCGCCTTGCTGCCGCATGCGGCGACGGCGACCAGGCCAGCGACGAGCACCGCGGCGCGCACGGTAGTCCGGACACACGTCATTGCGCGCCCGGCGGCGTTGGGCCCATGGGGCATGCGCGGATTCTAGCAGAGCAGGCTCACATCTCGCGCGTGTGGACACGTACGATCGCGCTTCCTATACTGCAGCGTCATCTCACGCGACTTATCGCCATGCCGCATCAGCTCGAACCAGGCATCGTCACCGACTTGCGCGATCGCCTGACGTACAGCGGCTATCTTTGCCTCGACGCACTGCTCGGCGCGCAGAAGCCGCTGTCCGGCTCGGCATCGACACCGGCGCGCCATGACGAGATGATGTTCATCATCCAGCATCAGACGTCGGAATTGTGGATGAAGCTGATGATCCACGAGCTGCGGGCGGCGATCCGCTTCGTTCGCGCCGACCAGCTCGATTCGTGCTTCAAGATCCTGGCACGCGTCAAGCTGATCCAGAAGCAGCTGTTCGAGCAGTGGGCGGTGCTGGAAACGCTGACGCCTTCAGAGTACGAGGCGTTCCGTCCGGCGCTGGGCAGCGCGTCGGGGTTTCAGTCGCCGCAATACCGGGCGATCGAGTTCCTGCTCGGCAACAAAGACCGCGCACGGGCCGACATATTCGATTACGACGCGGCGACCCATGCCGAATTGATCGGCTTGCTCGAGGCGCCATCGCTCTACGACGAATTTCTGCGCCATCTGGCGCGGCGCGGATTGCCGGTGCCGCCTGCCTGTGTCGAGCGCGAGTGGTCGCAGCCGCACGAGCGCAACGCGGCACTGGTCGAGGTATTCAAGACAATCTACGAGAATCCGCAGCAGTACTGGGACGCCTACGAAATGGCGGAAAAGCTGGTCGACGTGGACGAGGGCTTCGCTCTCTGGCGATTCCGCCACATGAAGACCGTGGAGCGCATCATCGGATACAAGGCCGGCACCGGCGGATCGAGCGGCGTCGCCTTCTTGCGGCGCGTGCTCGAGCATACGTTTTTCCCCGAGCTGATCGACGTGCGCACGCTGATCGGTGCGCCATGAGCGCCGACGGGCCGCCCCGAGGCGCGAATCCGCCCCGCGGGGGGCAGCGCAGCGGCCGCAGTTGCCGCAAACGTGGGGGGATCACATGAGTCCGCGCGCCGATACAGCCACGACCATCGCGGCGGCGATCGCGGCGATGGGGCCGGGCGCGCTGACCGAGGAAGCCATCGCGCGCCACGTCGCGCCGCTGTTCTCGCGCGTGCTTGCGCCACACGACCGGCCGATCTATCTCGCCAACCACTCGCTCGGCCGTCCGCTGGACGCAACGGCGGACGATGTCGCTGAAGCCATCGGACTCTGGCAGTCGCAGCTCGGCAATGCCTGGGACGCGTGGCTGGCGGAGATCACCGCTTATCGGACGCGGCTCGCCGCGCTGCTGCACGCGCCGCGCGCCGACTGCGTCGTGCCGAAGACCAGCGCCGGACAGGGGCTGCGGGCGATCCTCAACAGCTACGATCAGCCGCCGCGCGTGGTGGCCACGCGCGGCGAATTCGATTCGATCGACGTGATCCTGAGGCAATACGCGCTGCGCAAGCGAATCGAGCTCCGGTTCGTCGAGGCTCGCGCCGACGGCATGTTCGAGGCCTCGGCGCTGCTCGGCGAGATGCGCGACGTCGACCTGGTCGTCTTGTCGCAGATCCTGTTCAACACCGGCCAGGTGCTGCCTGCCTTGCCCGCGCTGATCGATGCGGCGCACGCGGGCGGCGCGCGAGTGCTGCTCGATGTCTATCACTCGCTCGGTGTGCTGCCGGTCGACATCGCCGCGCTCGACGCCGACTTCGCGATCGGCGCCAGCTACAAGTATTTGCGCGGCGGGCCGGGCGCCGGTTACATGTACCTGCATCCGCGGCATCTGGACGGCGGCTTCAGCACGCTGGACATCGGCTGGTTCGCCAAAAAGGCTCCGTTCGACTATGTGCGTCCCGACCCGCCGGAGTTCGCCGCCGGCGGCGATGGCCTGATGGAGTCGACGCCGCCGGTGCTCACCTGCTACCAGGCGCGGGCCGGCCAGCTGTTCACGGCGGCGGTCGGCGTCTCGCGGCTGCGCGAATATTCGCTGGCGCAGCAGCGCGCACTGGTCGCTCTGTTGGACGATCGCGGCGTGCGCGCGGAAGGCGGCTCCGACGATCGCGGCGCCTTTATCGTCGTGCGCAGCCGCGAAGCGCGCGCCTGGGCCGGCGAGCTCGAGCGCCGCGGCGTGACCGTCGACTCGCGCGGAGAGATTCTTCGCCTTTGCCCCGATCTGCTGACCACGGATGCCGAGCTCGCTTGCGCCGCCGAGCGTCTGGGCGACATCGCCGCGCGATAGCGCGGCTGGAAACGGGCTACTCGTCGAATGCCGAGAAGATGCCCCCGGCCGGCGGCGGCTCCTTGCGCGCGTTATCGAGCGCGGGCTTGATCCGCGCCGCATCGGCGAAAAAAGCGTCTTCGCTTTGCGGCGGCGCGAGGCGCAACGCCGGCGGCTTCAGATGCCGCACGTACGACTGCTGGCCGAAGCGCGAGCGCATTTCCGCCTGTGCAACCGACTGCGCCCCGATGGCCACCGCGGCGAGCGCCGCCAGCGTCGCGGCCTTGGTCTTCAGCCGGCTTGGCCCGATCTCGCGCAGATGAAAGTAGCACAGCGTGGCGAACAAAAGCCAGTTGGCGACATAACTGTAATCGGCAAGCCAGCGCCACGACAGCGAAAACGCGGCATAGTCGAGCAGCTCACCGAACAGCGCAAACCCGAGCACGGCTATCAGAGCGATGCGCAGGTGCCGGTCGAAGCGCGCGTACCCGGTAAAGATGCGCGACAGGATCGCCCATGCGGTTGTCCAAACGAGCACCAGCAGCGCGACGATCAGCGGCGGCAGCAGATAGTAGGCAGTCTTGGGCTCGGAGGTCTCGGCCAGCCACAGGTTCAGGAGCTCCAATCCGAGCAAAGCGACGGCCAGCCATAGGACCGACGCAAGGACGCGGCTCGGCGACGCGAGCCGGCGCTCCGGCGGGACCGCATAGCTCGCCTCCCGCACGCGCAGGTAAGTGCGGCCGATCCGGATCGGACGGTCGCCGTCGAGCACAAGGCGAGCCGAACGCTTGTCGCCGTCGCCTTCGAAGAGTCCGTTGGCGCTGCCGAGGTCCTCGGCGATCAGGGCCCCGCCCTCGTCGCGGAAGATGCGCAGATGGTGCGCCGCGACCGCCGGATCGTCGATGACGACGTCGTTGTCGTAGGCGCGCCCGACGGTCGTCCCCGAGGCGTCCGACCGATAGCGCGCCACGACGTCGCGATGCCGCGACAGCACCTCGATCGAGATCATTTCGCCCACGCGATGTCTCCGAGGAAGCGTTTCGCCAGCGTCATCGCGTTGCTGTACGTGACGCCTTGCATCGACAGGCGGGAAATCAGCGCCTCGCGGCTGCGGTCCTGCGTGACGGCGATCACCGAGACGTCGTAGAGGTCGTCGAATTCCCGATAGGCTCGCGCGCACCATACGGCGCGCAGCATCGGGTGCGTGCCGTCGGCCGTTGCCTCGATGAAATCCTCGTGGCACTGCTGGGCGGTCAGCCGCTTCGGCGCGCGCGTGCCGGTGCCGAACCACGAAGGCTGGTATTGCCGCGAAAGAAACGTGCTGAACTGAAAAGCATTGAGGTCGACGCTGCGCACGTAGGAGTACGCGAGGTCGACCTGGCCGGTCTGCAGGTCCCCCGCGATGAAGAGCGACGTCTGCATGCTGCAATTGGTCGTGCTCGCAAGCGCGCGCGGTTTCGGCAGGACGTCGGCGTTGGTGCGCGCCCAGCAGGTGAACCACGGCGCATTGCTTTCCGGCGCCACATAGGGTCCGAACGCGCTGGTGCGGAATCCCTGTTCGCCCAGAGCCTGGTAGAGCCCCGCCTGCCAGACGCCGAGCTGACGCCCGATTTCACGGCGGCTGTCCGCAGTCGTCAGCGGCGGCGAGCTGCGCGCGCGATCGACCAGGGCCTTGGCGAACCGCGCCGGCACCAGGAAGCTCACCAGCTCGCCGCCGACGTGCTTGGCCACGTTGACGCCGACGATCTCGTCGTCGGCAGTCACCACCGGGCCGCCGCTCATGCCCGGATTGATGGCGCCGGAAAAATGGATCCGCTCGTTATAGCTGCGCTCGACCAGGCCGTTGTACGTTCCGTCGACGATAGTGAAGCCGAGATCGAGCGGATTGCCCATCGAGTAGATGCGCTGGCCTTTGGACATGTTGCCTTCGAGCGCGCGGGCATTGAAGGCGAAAAATTGCCGGCCCGGATTGTCCCCGCCCGGCTCGAGTTGGACGACGGCGAGGTCGTTGACGACGTCGATCGCCCGTAGCGTCAGCGCGCCATGCGAGCCGTCGGGGGCAGCGTACTCGAGACGGTAGGTCGCCGGCTCCAGCGCGTATTGCGACACGACGTGGTAGTTGGTGACGGCCAGGCCATCCGCGCTGATCAGGAACCCGGAGCCGAGCGACGCCTGCCGCCCGGCGGAATCGAGCAGCGTCCGGATTTGCAACAGCCGCGGCCGGGCGGCGGCATAGACGCGATCGGCGGTGGACGGCTGGCCGTCGACCCCGTTCTGCGCGCCGTCGGGCTGCGCGATCGCGGCGGCGCAGCACGCCAGCGAGGAAAGCGCGGCCAGGGCCGACAGGCGCAACGACAAGAGGATATTCGTCACGCTTGTCTAGCCCCTGTGGGTGATGATTTTGACCACGACGATCAGGACGAAGACAAGAATCGCGGCCCCCAGCAGTCCGGCGACGATGACGTGGAGCGGCTTGATGGTCAGCATGTCGCGCTCGCCCGCGGCCCTGCGGCGGATGCCGAAAAAGCTCCAGAACACCGCGCCGATGACCTGTGCGAATCCTGCAGTGCGGTTGGCGTCGGATGGAGGCTGCGGGGATGGCGGCGGGACGGAGTCCGGCATGATCGCCGATCGGGCGGATACGACGGCGAAGCCTAACACAGCCGCCGGAACCCGCATCCGGCGGGCTCGCCGGGCCGTATATGGCCGATACAGCGCTTCCCGCGCTGCGACGACGGTAGAGGAGAGATGACATGAACGCAATATTGCGCAACCTGCGGGTCCCGGCGCTGCTGGGCATGGTCCTGCTGCTCGGCGCCTGCCAGAACATGGGCATGATGCCGGCGCAGCAGAAGTCGCTGTACGAGCGCCTCGGCGGCAAGGACGCGATCGTGGCGGTGGTCGACGATTTCGTCGGCAACGTCGCGGCCGACAATCGCATCAACCGCTATTTCGCCAAGACGGACATCCCGCGGCTGAAGCGAAACCTGGTCGACCAGATCTGCGCCGGCACCGGCGGCCCCTGCACCTACACCGGCCGCGACATGAAGACCGCGCACGCCGGCATGGGCGTCACCAACGCGGACTTCGACGCGCTGGTCGGCGACCTGGTCAAGACCTTGGACAAGTTCAAGGTGCCGGAAAAGGAAAAAGGCGAGCTGTTGGGCATCCTCGGACCGATGCGCCCGTCTATCGTCGGCCAGTAGCCCGCGTCGAAAACGCCCCGGACGAAAGCCCTCGCGTCCGGGGCGAAAGGCGCGCGCAATGCGCGCCGAATCAACCGTTTAAACCCCCGCCCGCGGCTTGAAATACCGCGTAGTCTTCCCCATGTTCCCATCAGGTTGATTGCCGCAAGGGCGGGGTCATGCGTTTCGACAAATTCACTACCAAGCTGCAGCAGGCGCTCGCCGACGCGCAGAGTCTGGCGCTCTCCAACGACAACGGCTTTGTCGAGCCGGCGCACCTGCTCGCCAGCCTGCTCAATCAGGAGGATGGCGGCACCGCGTCGCTGCTCTCTCGCGCGGGCGTCAACGTTCCGGCGCTGAGAGCCGCGACCGAAAAGGCGATCGCCCGCCTGCCGAAGGTCGAAGGCCAGGGCGGGGAGATCAGCGTTTCGCGCGATCTCGGCAACCTGCTCAACCTGACCGACAAGATCGCCAGCAAGCGCGGCGACCAGTTTATCGCCAGCGAGCTGTTCCTGCTGGCGCTGGCCGACGACAAGGGCGAGACGGGCCGGCTGCTGAAGGAGCAGGGACTCAGCAAGAAGGCACTCGAAGCGGCGATCGAGGCGGTGCGCGGAGGCGGGGCCGTCGATTCGCAGGAAGCCGAAGGACAGCGCGAGGCGCTGAAGAAGTACACGATCGACCTGACCGAGCGAGCCCGCCAGGGCAAGCTCGACCCCGTGATAGGACGCGACGACGAGATCCGGCGCACGATCCAGATCCTGCAGCGCCGGACCAAGAACAATCCGGTGCTGATCGGCGAGCCGGGTGTGGGCAAGACCGCGATCGTCGAAGGCCTCGCCCAGCGCATCGTCAACGGCGAAGTGCCCGAGACGCTGAAGAACAAGCGCGTACTCTCGCTCGACATGGCCGCGCTGCTCGCCGGCGCCAAGTATCGCGGCGAATTCGAGGAGCGGCTCAAAGCCGTGCTGAAGGACATCGCGGCCGACGAAGGCCGCACGATCGTCTTCATCGACGAGCTGCACACGATGGTGGGCGCCGGCAAGGCCGAGGGCGCGATCGACGCCGGCAACATGCTCAAGCCCGCGCTGGCGCGGGGCGAATTGCATTGCGTCGGCGCGACCACGCTCGACGAGTACCGCAAGTATATCGAAAAGGACGCCGCGCTCGAGCGACGCTTCCAGAAAGTGCTGGTCGACGAGCCGTCGGTCGAGAGCACGATCGCCATCCTGCGCGGATTGCAGGAGCGCTACGAGATCCATCACGGCGTCGAGATCACCGATCCGGCGATCGTCGCCGCCGCCGAGCTGTCGCACCGCTACATCACCGACCGCTTTCTTCCGGACAAGGCGATCGACCTGATCGACGAAGCGGCGGCGCGCATCAAGATGGAGATCGACTCGAAGCCCGAGGTGATGGACAAGCTCGACCGGCGCCTGATCCAGCTCAAGATCGAGCGCGAGGCGGTCAAAAAGGAAAAGGACGACGCGTCGAAAAAACGCCTGGCGATGATCGAAGACGAGATCCAGCGGCTCGAGCGCGAGTATGCCGACCTGGACGAGATCTGGCAGGCGGAAAAGGCGCAGGTCGTCGGCACGCAGCACATCAAGGAAGAGATCGACAAGGTCAAGCTGCAGATGGAGGAGGCCAAGCGCAAGGGCGACTGGCAGGCCGTGTCCGAATTGCAGTACGGCAAGCTGCCCCAGCTCGAAGCGCAACTCAAAAAGGCCGACAGCAAGCTCGCGAGCGAGCAGGCTACGAAGCCGCGGCTGTTACGGACACAGGTCGGCGCCGAAGAGATCGCCGAAGTGGTGTCGCGCTCGACCGGCATTCCGGTGTCGAAAATGTTGCAGGGCGAGCGCGAGAAGCTGTTGCACATGGAAGACGCACTGCACCAGCGCGTCGTCGGCCAGGACGAGGCGGTGCGGCTGGTTTCGGATGCCATCCGGCGGTCGCGCTCGGGGCTGTCCGATCCGAATCGGCCGTACGGGTCGTTCCTTTTCCTCGGTCCCACCGGCGTCGGCAAGACCGAGCTGTGCAAGGCGCTGGCCGGTTTCCTGTTCGACTCCGAGCAGTTCCTGATCCGCATCGACATGTCGGAATTCATGGAAAAGCATTCGGTCGCCCGATTGATCGGCGCGCCGCCCGGCTATGTCGGCTACGAGGAAGGCGGTTATCTGACCGAGGCGGTGCGGCGGAAGCCTTACAGCGTGATTCTGCTGGACGAGGTCGAGAAAGCGCACCCGGACGTGTTCAATGTGCTGTTGCAGGTGCTCGACGACGGGCGCATGACCGACGGCCAGGGACGCACGGTCGACTTCAAGAACACGGTAATCGTGATGACGTCCAACCTCGGCTCGCAAATGATTCAGCAGATGTCGGGCGACGACTACGGCGTCATCAAGCTCGCGGTGATGGCCGAGGTGAAGACGCATTTCCGACCCGAATTCGTCAACCGCATCGACGAGATCGTCGTCTTCCACGCACTGAGCGAAAAGGACATCGAATCGATCGCCAGGATCCAGCTGCAATCGCTCGAGTCGCGGTTGGCCAAGATGGACATCCGGCTCGACGTCAGCCCGGCGGCGCTGGCCGCGGTCGCGCAGGAGGGATTCGATCCGGTCTACGGCGCGCGGCCGCTGAAGCGTGCGATCCAGCAGCAGATCGAAAACCCGCTGGCGACCGAAATTCTCAAGGGCAGTTTCGGTCCGGGCGAGACCGTGCACGTCGCGGCAAAGGGCGGCAAGCTGAGCTTCGTCAAGCGCTGACCGGACGGCCGCCGCGCCCGGCCCCGCGCCGACGGTCAGTAATACGGGGCGACGCGCCGCGCGCCGCGGAACGTCCAGCGCGCCGAGATCCGGGCCGCGTGCCGCGCGAGCCACGTGACGGCGCGGATGGCGGACGTGACCTGGGACAGCAGGCGGAAGCGCGAGTCGTCTTCGGCCGCGATCACCGTGCGGCCGGTGCGGTCGATCTCGAAGCTCATGCCGGGAAGCAGAACGATGTCCCTCGGATCGCGCTCCATCGTCACCCACAGGCAGCCGGTGTCGACCGCGATCGTCGTTCCTTCGGCATTGTTCAATATCAGCGATTCGCGCCGCGGCAAGTACGCGCGGCGTCCACGTTGCGGGGTCGGCTTTTCGTAAGGCATCGCTATCTCCTGGTTCATGCGTAACATTCATGCATCGCCGGGCGTCGGGATCCGACTCCTTGCCGGTCTCTGCACCTGAAGTATCGGCGCACGCCGGGGAGCTGGCCAACGAATTCGGCGCATGTCATGCATGATCAAATGGAATGCGACACCGCGTTTTTCCCACGGCGACGGCCGTCTTGCGGCCGCACCCCTCCGGCGGACACCGCGCCGACCCGGGCGGCACGCTGATGCATAATGCTCATGCCTGCGGCGCCCCGGTACGCGCGACGCAGCGCGCCGGCGGAACCGGGGTGGCGCTCGCGCCGTGGGCGCAATGCCGCTGTCGCCACGCAGCCGGGTGCATG
>DATASF010000150.1:0-16786 GCA_036269335.1 Casimicrobiaceae bacterium | reverse complement strand
CGGCTGCCGTCCGCGTCTTCGGCCCAGACCGCGAAAGTGTAATCGGTGTAGAGACTGGCGCGACGGCCGTGGCCGCGCTGGGCGTAGATCAGCACGGCGTCGACGGTCATCGGATCGATCTTCCATTTCCACCAGGTTCCGGATTCCTTCGTCCGGCCGACACCGTAGCGGGCGTCGCGGCGCTTGAGCATGAAGCCTTCGACGCCGCGCGAGCGCGACTCGGCGCGCAGCCGCGCGTAGGCGTCCCACGACGGCAGCGACACCAGCGGCGAGAGCTGCAGATGCCCGTCGCCGACGGCCGGCACCAGCGCCTCGAGGCGCGCGCGTCGCTCGTGCTGCGGCAGCGTGCGCAAATCGGTTCCGTCCTGTTCCAAGAGGTCGTAGGCGAGCAGCGCGGCCGGCGCTTCGCCCAGGATTTTTGCGGACAGCGATTTCCTTCCGATGCGGGTCTGCAGCGCGGCGAACGGTCGAACGCGGCCGTCCTTCCAGACGACGATCTCGCCGTCGATCACCGTGCCGTCTGGAATTCGCGCCTCGAGCGCGCGCAATTCCGGAAAGCGCTCGGTCACCAGATCCTCGCCGCGAGACCACAGCCAGATCGCGCCGGCGCGTCTGACCAGCTGTCCGCGAATGCCGTCCCACTTCCATTCGACCATCCACTGGTCGACCGGCCCGAGCGTGTCGGGCGGATCGTTGAGCTGGTGCGCCAGGAAAAACGGGTACGGCTGGCCGGCCTCTGCGCCGCCGCTTCGCCCCGAGGCGATCAGCGCGGTAAAGCTTTCCGCGCTGGGCATTGCGGCGATGCCGGTATAGCCGACGATGCGCTGCGCGACGGTCTTCGACTCGACGCCGGCGACCTCGGCCAGCGCGCGTATCACCAGGAGCCGCGACACACCGACTCTGAACCCGCCGCCGATCAGCTTGCTCAGCAGGAATCGACCCGACCAGTCGAGCTCGTCCCAGTAACCGGCGAGGCGTTCGCCGATCTCGTCCGGCGACATGCCCCGCATAGGCAGCAGCCGCTGTTCGACCCATTCGGCCAGGCCGGCGGTGCTCTTGGTTCGCGGCGGTGGCAGCACGTGCGCGATCGTCTCGGCCAGGTCGCCGACCGCCTGATAGCATTCCTCGAACAGCCAGTCGTCGATGCCGGCACGCGTCACGGCGACCTGTCGGAGCAAGCGCGCAGGAACCGCCTGCCGCGGCCGGCCGCCCGCCAGGAAATAGGCAGCCCACGCCGCATCGGCGGGCGCGGCGGCGGCGAAATAACGCTTGAGCGCGTCGAGCTTGGCGTTGGTCGAAGTCGTCGCGTCAAGTTCGGCGTACAAACGGGCGAAGGCTTCCATCAGGCGGGGCTGTCACCGCGCAACTGGCTGCGCCGGCCGATCGCTGCGCCGCTCATTCGGCCGATTCGACCGCCTCGGCCTGCGCTGCTGCTTGCGGCGGTTGCGCTTCCTCGTCGCCGCCGTCGTCTTCGAATTCGGTGGCGAAGGCGCGCGCGTCGAAGCCCCGCTGCTGCAGCCAGCGAACCATCACCGCCACCTGGCCGTGCGTAACGAAGACGCGCGTGGCGCCGGTCGCCGCGATCGCGGCGTTGAGGCCGGGCCAATCGGCGTGGTCGGACAGCACGAAGCCGCGGTCGAGCGAGCGGCGGCGCCGCGCACCGCGCAGCTGCATCCACCCCGAGGCGAAACCGTCGCTGAAGTCGCCGAAGCGCCGCATCCAGGGTGTGCCGCCGGCCGACGGCGGCGCCAGGACCAGCGCAGTGGAGATCTCCTTCTTGGCCACATCGGCGACGTTGTGCGTCGGTGGCAGCTCGACGCCGCTGTCCCGGTAGGCCCGGTTCAGCGGCTCGATCGCGCCGTGGCAGATCAGCTTGCCGATATTCAGCGCATCGATCGCCCGGAGTCCCGCGAGAATCCGTTGCGCCTTGCCGAACGCATAGCAGAACAGCACGCTGGCGCGCTGCGCTTCGGCATTGCGCCGCCACCAGGCGGCGATGTCGAGCAGGATCTCCGCCTGCGGCCGCCAGCGATATATCGGCAGGCCGAACGTGGACTCGCTGACGAACGCGTGGCAGCGCAGCGGCTCGAATGGCGCGCAGGTCGCTTCCGCCTCGAGCTTGTAGTCGCCCGACACAACCCAGACTTCGCCGCGATGCTCGATGCGCACTTGCGCCGATCCCAGCACGTGTCCGGCCGGATGAAGCGAGATCGCGACGCCGTTTTGCACGACGCTCTCGCCGTAGGGCAGCGTCTGCAGCGCGATCGCGCCGAGCCGCGCCCTGAGCACCTGCTCGGAGGCGTGCGCGGCGAGGTAGTGGGCGTGACCGGGGCGCGCATGATCGGCATGCGCATGGGTGATGACGGCACGCGACACCGGACGCCAGGGATCGATGTAGAAGTCACCCTGCGGGCAGTAGAGGCCCTCCGGCTTGACGACGACCAGTTCCATCGCGCTCGCTTCGCGATGCCGGCATCAGCCGGCGGGCGCCCCGCCCGACGGTTCTTTCAGGTCCATCGGCTTCGGCGGCGTCTCCGCACGCTCGCGTCCGATCCGCTCGTATTCGGCGATCACCTGCGCGCCCAGCAGCAGCACGATCGCCGCGATCTCGACGCTCAGCATCACGGTGATCGCCGTCGCCAGCGATCCGTAGACCAGACGCACCTGGGATATCGTCCCGTAATACCAGACGAGGATATGGCGCGTGATCTCCCAGAGCAAGCCCGCGCTGATCCCGCCGATAAGCGCGTGCCGGAACGAAAGGCGGCCGACCGGCATCACCAGATAGATCGCGGTGAGCATCAGGATTTCGCCGACGACGCCGAGCAGGTACAAAAGATATCCGGACAGATCCTCGAGCGAATGCGGGACCCCGAACACGGTGATGTCGCGCGTCGCGAGGACAGCGAGCTTGCCGGCAACGACGGTGACGACGACCATGCCGATCGCGAGAAAGAGAATGAACAAATACGGCAGCAGCGCCGACACGATGAATCTCCGCCGCCGCACGGCGACGCGATGGATGAAAATCACCGACATCGCATTCTCCAGCACGGTAAAGGCGAGCGCGCTGAACAGAATCATCGTAATCAACAGAATGCCGCCGACTTCACTGCGATTGCGAAGGAAATGGCGCAGCTCGTTGACGAGCGCGTCGGCCTGGCCGGGAACGACGAACTGCAGGTATTCGGACAGCGTCGCGAACAGCCGGGCTTCGTCGATGAAATTCGACAGCGCGATCAGCATCAGGATCAACAGAGGAATCATCGACAGCAGCGTGTAGTACGCCACCGCCCCGGCCAGCAGCAGCCCCTGGTTCGCGCGGAATCCCTTGAGCACGCACGTCACGAAACTGCCCGGATGGCGCAGAATCTCCAGCGGGCTGGTACCCGGCCTTCGATGCGCCACTGCGGCGTGGCCGCTCATATTCCGGCGCCGCCGCGATCCATGCGCGCGCTCGGCGCGTCCTCGGCGATCGCCTCGATCATCTTTTCGTTGAATGCCGGGATGTCATCGGGTTTGCGGCTGGTCACCAGCCCGCGGTCGACGACGACTTCCTCGTCGATCCACCGGCCTCCGGCATTTCGAATGTCGGTTTGAAGCGACGGCCACGAGGTGAGCGTGCGATCGCGCAGCACCTCGGCCTCGATCAGCATCATCGGCGCATGACAGATCGCCGCGACCGGCTTTTCGCTGTCGAAAAAAGCGCGCACGAATGCGACCGCCGACTTGTCGGTCCGCAGCCGATCGGGATTCATCACCCCGCCCGGCAGCAGCAACGCGTCGTAGTCGTCGGCCTGCGCTTTGTCGAGCGTCAGATCGACGGCAACGCTCTGGCCCCAGTTACCGCGGCTCCATCCTTTGATCGATCCGGCTTTCGGGCCGATGACGACCGTGCTGGCCCCGGCGCCGTCCAGCGCCCGGCGTGGCTCGAGCAGCTCGGACTCCTCGAAGCCGTCGGTCGCCAGGATGGCGACCCGCTTGCCTTTCAGCGGAGCGCCGTTCGCCGTCACTTCAGCCATCACCGCGGCTCGCTATCACCCGATACCGAACAGCGTGTCGGCAAACGGCCAGACGCGATCGATCCACTGTCCATCGCAGCGAAAGCCGGCGATTTCGCCCATTGCCGTGACCTCCTCGGCCAGATACTTGTGGCTGCTCTCGGTCCAGATCGTCTCGTTGCGCTCGAACCGGACGACGAGGTCCGCGCCCGGAATGCTGACCTGCTGGTCGTCGAGCGACCTGAGGTGCATGTCGACGCTGCCCGTGTCAGGCTCGAAACGCGCTTCGTGCGCAAAGCGCCGGAGGTCGAACTGGCCGCCGAGCTCGCGATTGATGCGCGCCAGCAGGTTGAGATTGAACGCGGCGGTGACGCCCAGCGCATCGGCGTACGCGGGCAGCAGCTGGCTTTCCGGCTTGAGCAGATCGACGCCGAGCAGAAATGCATCGCCCGGTTGCAGCAGCGCGCGGATCTCGCGCATGAATCGCGTCGCAGCGAGCCGGCGGAAATTGCCGATCGTGCTGCCCAGGAACAGCACCAGCAGCGGCGTCGCGCCCTTGCGCTCGGACACGATCTGCCGCAGGCCGTCGAGATAATCGCGCTCGTAGCCGACGATGCGCACGCCCGGAATGTCGGCGAGTTCGTGCCGGCACAGCGCCAGCGCGGTGGGCGAGATGTCGACCGGGCAGTAGGTCACCGGATGCCGACGGCCGATCGCTTCGAGCAGCCAGCGCGTCTTGCGTCCGCTGCCGCTGCCGAGCTCGGCGACCAGCCCGGGCGCCGGCAGGAGGGAAACCATCTCGGCCGCGTGGCTGCGCACGATCCGCTCCTCGGCCCGGGTAACACCGTACTCGGGCAAGGCCGTGATCACCTCGAAGAGGCCGGAGCCTATCGTGTCGTACAGATAGCGCGAAGAAAGCTCTTTTTGCGGGCTACGCGTCAGGCCGGCACGAACGTCGGCGGCGAAGGCGCGTTCGGCTTGCGGAAGCAGTGCGGTAAGAGCCATGGTTTCCTCGTGTGACCGCGTTCGACAATCAACCCATATTGCGCCGGCGCTGCAAACTACAAGACGGACTGCGGTCCGACGACCGCGCAGCCCCGCTATTTCGGCCGCGGCGCGGCCAGATCGGCGCCGGGCGCGGAAAGATGACCGGCGCGCAGCTCAACGACCGCCTCCGCCAGCGCCCGCGCGACATTGCGCACTTCGTCCTGGACCGCATCATCTCGATCGAGCGCTTCATGGCTGGTTGCATACGGCTCGTAATAGCCGATGAAACGGTCGAGCCGAGCTTTCGGCCCGGCATCGATCAGGCCCATCCAGTCGAGCCAGTCGGACAGCGCGCGCCGGACGCCTTCGATGCCGGCGACGTCGCCATGGACGACCAGTCCATAGGCGCGTCCCGCCAGATGCTTCGGGTACGGCCAACCGGCCATTTCGAGCGCCTTGGCCTTGTCGACATCCTTGCCCGCGGTCGCCGTGACGTCGGGGTTGCCGCCGTCGGCGCAAACCAGCCGATCGATCATCAGCTTGAGCACGCTGGGCACCTGGTACCAGTGCACCGGCGTCACGATCAGCACGCCGTGCGCCGCCGTCCACCGTTCATAGATCTCCGCCATCCAGTCGTTGGTCTGGCCGAACGCGTGGTTCGGATAGCAGCTGCACGGCCAGTGGCACAGGGGCATCGCAGTCGATACGCACGCCTTGCATGGATGGATGTGCCGGCGGTAATCGGACGTGATGAGGCTCAGATCGAGAAGATCCGTTTCGATGCCCGCTTTGGAGAGCGTTTCGCCCGCGATCTGGGTCAGTCGGTACGTCTTCGACATTTCGCCCGGACACGAGCCATCGTTTCGCGGCGCGCCGCAAATCAGAAGAACGCGCGACGTGGTGGCTCGATCACTCTGTTTCGCGGCTGCGGCCCGCAACCGCTCGCGTGTCTCCAACCACTCGACCGAGATATCGTAGTCCGGGTCGGCGAACCCCGGACCTGCCTTGCGGGTGACCGGGGCCTTGCGATCTTCGTGGTAGCCGGTCCAGGCAACCTGCTCGAGGCTATCGAGTGCGGCTTGCTCGGCACGGAACGCGGGGTCGAAGTGCTCCGAGCGAAAGCGTTCGCCGAACTCGGCGCGCGAGATCGGCGGCGGCGCCTGTCCCTTGCGGACCTTGATCATGGTTGTTTTATTCGCGCGCCGGCCGTGCCGACTTTCGCCCAGAAAGCGAAGGCTACGGTAGCACGCCGAGCGCGTCTGTCGGTGGCCGGCGGAATCATTTGTCCGCCCGACGCATTGTCGTCGTAGGACGCCGGCTTACATGGGATTGCTGACCGGATGACGCGCACGCCTAGCAACCATGCCGATCGGCCCTCCGCACCCGAAGCGGCCGAACGCTTACCAGGCGAGTCGCACGGTGGCATCGATGTCGGCCGCGCTGTGCGCGGCGGAAACGAAGCCCGCTTCGAACGCCGACGGCGCCAGATAGACGCCGGCGTCCAGCATTCGATGAAAGAATCGGTTGAATGCTTCCTTGTCGCAGGCCATGACGGCTGCGAACGAATCGGGCACGGCGGGAGAAAAGTAGATGCCGAACATCCCGCCTATCGACTGGGCGGAAAACGCCACCCCAGCTTTCGCCGCCGCCGCCGTCAGTCCGTCGGTCAGCGACCGCGTGCGCTCGGCCAGCCGCTGGTAAAAGCCCGGCGACTGGATCGCCTTGAGCGTCGCGAGTCCGGCGGCCACCGCCACCGGGTTCCCCGACAAGGTACCGGCCTGATAGACGGGGCCGAGCGGCGCGATCTTTTCCATGATCGCGCGCTTTCCGCCGAACGCGCCGACCGGCATCCCGCCGCCGATCACCTTGCCCAGCGTCGTCAGGTCCGGCGCCACTCCGTAGAGGCCTTGGGCGCCCTGCAGGTGCAGGCGGAAGCCGGTCATCACTTCGTCGAAGATCAGCACCGCGCCGTGACGGTCGCACAGTGCGCGCAGGCCCGCCAGAAATCCGGGCTTCGGCGCGATCAGGTTCATGTTGCCCGCAACCGGCTCGACGATGATGCCGGCGATCGCATCCGGGTGCTCGTCAAACGCGCGCGCCACATCGTCCAGGGCGTTGTATGTCAGCACCAGCGTCTCGCCGGCGATCGACGCCGGTACGCCGGCCGACGACGGCTGCCCGAACGTCAGCGCGCCCGAGCCGGCTTTGACCAGCAAGCTGTCGCCGTGGCCGTGATAGCAGCCTTCGAATTTGATGATCTTCGAGCGACCGGTGTAGCCGCGCGCCAGTCGCAGCGCGGTCATCGTCGCTTCGGTGCCCGACGACACCAGCCGCACCATCTCGAGCGAGGGCAGCAGCTGGCACAGCTCTTCGGCCATCTCGATCTCGAGCTCGGTCGGCGCGCCGAACGACAAGCCGTGGCGGGCGGTCTCCTGCACCGCGCGCACGGTGTCGGGATGCGCGTGGCCGAGGATCGCCGGCCCCCACGACCCGACATAGTCGATATAGCGCTTGCCGTCCGCGTCCCAGAGGTAGGCGCCCTCGCCGCGGGTGAAAAAACGCGGCGTGCCGCCTACCGAGCGAAACGCCCGCACCGGTGAGTTGACGCCTGCGGGAATCGTCTTCTGAGCGCGCGCGAACAGCTGTTCGTTTCTGGTCATGATCTCGAATCGGTGAGCGTAGAGAAGCTTGTGAATGCGGCGAGTGCTCGTCGCACCGCGGCGGGTGCGACCTTGCGCGGTCGCCGACACGAAGGTGGCATCAGCGGAAGCAGGCGACCAGCTCGCGCGCCGCCGATGCCACATCCGGGGCATCGTAGACCGCGCTGATCACCGCCACCGCGTCGGCGCCCGCCTCGATCAGCGGCGCCGCATTGGCCGCGGTGATTCCGCCGATGGCGACGACGCTGATGTCCGGCCAGCGTGCCTTCGCCTCGGCGATCAGCCGGAGGGGCGGGCGGACGGCGTCCGGCTTCACCAGCGAAGGATAGAAGCTGCCGAACGCGATGTAATCGCCGCCGGCAGCGATCGCCGCCTCTGCGCGCTCGATTTGGTCGTAGCACGACACGCCGACGATCGCGGCTGGCCCGAGCCGCGCGCGCGCCGCCGCGATGCTCGCGTCGTCGCGGCCGAGATGGACACCGTCGGCATCGACCGCATGCGCGAGCTCTATGTCGTCGTTGACGATGAAGGTCGCACCGCGCGCCGAGCACAACGAGCGAAGCGCGACCGCCTGCTGACGCTTGAGCGCGGGCGGCGCGGACTTGTTGCGATACTGGATCGCCGATGCGCCGCCGGACAGGGCCAGCCCGGCTCGCGCCGCCAATGCGGCCGTGTCGGCGAGATCGGGGGTCAGCACGTAAAGGCCCGCGAGCCTGGGCCGCAGCGCGGTCCTCGATACTGCAGCCATCGGTCCAGCTTCAGTGGCGATGCAGATCGGGCGACGCCGGAGCAACGTCATCGTCGACGCGAGGCTCGGCGTCGTCCTCCCGCGCCCAGAACAGCCGGTCGGGGAGGTATTGCCCCATGCCGGGACGGTAGGCTTTCTGCAGCGTGTGCCAGGTGTAGTCCTGCGCTTCGCGCACCGCCTCCGGCAGCTCGAGCCCGTTCGCGAGCATCGCCGCGATCGCGGAAGCCAGCGTGCAGCCCGAGCCGTGATAACTGCCGGGCAGCCGCTGCCAGCTGTCGCTGCGTACGACGCCGCTCTTGCCGTAGAGAGTGTTGATCACTTGCGGCGTCGGCTCGTGCGTTCCGGTGATCAGCACGAATTCGCAGCCGCTTTCGATCAGCCGGTTCGCGCAAGTGGCGAGCGATGGCTCCTCGTCGTCTTCGATGTCGGCGAGCCGCCGCGCTTCCATGCTGTTCGGCGTGAGTATGGTCGTGCGCGGCAGCAGCAGCTCGCGCAGTGCGTGAAGCATTTCGTCGTTGGCGAGCTCGTCGCCGCGCCCGGACGCCAGCACCGGATCGAGAATCAGCGGCACGTCCGGATAATCGGACAGGATTTCGGCGATCGCGGCGATATTCTCGACGCTGCCGAGCGCGCCGATCTTGAACGCATCGACCGGCATGTCTTCGAGCAGGCAGCGCGCCTGATCGGCGACCCAGTCGGCGTCGATCGGCTGCACCGCTTCCACGCCGAGCGTGTCCTGAACGGTGATCGCTGTGATCACCGACAATGGATGGCAGCCCATGCTGGCGAGGGTCAGGATGTCGGCCTGGATGCCGGCGCCGCCCGACGGATCGGAAGCGGCGAAAGTCAGCACTACGGGCGGGAAATCGGATTCGGCGTCGGACGGCTGCGGCATTGCGGCGGCGCTTTCAGTGCAACCGGGCGCACGCTGGATGCCCGGGCCGGCGCTAAAGGCCGGCGAATGCTTGCTAAAATGGGATTTTACTCCAGTCGAGCCGCAGCGAATGAAAAAATACATGTGCCTGATCTGCGGTCATATCTATGATGAGGCCTACGGCGACCCCGACACCGGCATAGCGCCGGGCACCAAATGGGAGGACGTCCCGCCCAACTGGACGTGCCCCGATTGCGGCGCACGCAAGGAAGATTACGAACTGGTGGAGTTTTAAATGCGAATCCTCCACACGATGTTGCGCGTCGGCGATCTCGAGCGATCGGTCGCGTTTTATACCGGCGTGCTGGGCATGAAGGTCCTGCGGACGACCGACCGGCCCGAGCAGAAATACACGCTCGCATTCGTAGGCTACGGCGACGAATCGGCGCACGCGGTGCTCGAGCTCACTTACAACTACGGCGTCGACCGCTACGCGCTCGGTGACGGTTTCGGCCATATCGCGATCGAAGTGCCGGACGCGGCGGCTGCGTGCGCGGACGTGCGCGCCAAGGGCGGGTCCGTCACGCGCGAAGCCGGTCCGGTCAAGGGCGGCACGACGGTCATCGCCTTCGTTCAGGATCCGGACGGCTACAAGATCGAGCTGATCCAGCGCTGACCGGCGCCGGCCAGGGCACGACCTTGCCGCGCTTCTCCGTCGTCGTCTGCAGCATCGACCGGCCGCGCCTCGAGGAGTGCGTTGCTCGCTACCGCGCCGCCTTCGCCGACGAAGCTTTCGACCTGATCGTCATCGACGACGCGAAGTCACTGGCCGAAGGCTATAACCGCGGCATCGCCCGCGCACGCGGCGCGAACATCGTCTTCACCCACGACGACGCGTTTCCGATCTCCGGAGCGTTTGCCGACCGGTTGGCCGCGCACCTCGAACAGGTCGACGTCGTCGGCATCGCCGGCGCGACCGCCGCGCTGTCCGGCTTCTGGGGCTACGCGGGCCAGCCGCATACCCACGGTCACGTCGTCGCCTCGGCGCCCGAAGGATCGCACGTCGATCTCCTGGTCTGGGGTGCGGCCAGCCGCCGCATCGACGGGATTCGCCTCCTCGACGGATGCATGATCGCGGCGCGCCGCGACGTGGCTGCGTCGCTCGGTTTCGACGCGCAGCGCTTCGACGGCTTCCACTTGTACGACGCCGATTTTTCGCTGCGCGCGAGCGCCGCGGGTCGCGCGGTGTCGGTGGCGTCCGACATTACCGTCTATCACCGCTCGACCGGCGACTTCAACGACGACTGGCACCGGTACCACCGGATCTTTCTGGCCGCGCACGCCGCCCGGCTCGACCGCGTCGCACCCCAACCGCGGCGGGTCGCGCGAATTCCATTTGCCGATATCGCGGCAGCGGCGGAAGCAATCGATGAGCAGCGCATCGCCGACCTGACGCCGCGTCTGCGCGAACCGGGCGGGCAGCAGGCTTAAGCGCCGATCCGCGCGGCGTCGTCGTAGATCGTCAGCAGCAGCGCTTCCCAGTCGCGCGCAAAGGCGGCGGTGTCGAACAGCGGGTTGGTGTCGCGGCTGCGTTCCAGGTACGCGCGGTGGTCGCGCAATGTCGCGCGATCCGCGCTGAGCGCCAACAGGCGCGCGCGATACTCGTCGAGCGAATTCGTCACCAACCCGGGCAAACCGGCGGCGAGAAGCAGGCTCGCGCCGACCCGGCCCGCGAACGTGTCGCCGCGGCAGGTCAGCATCGGTACGCCTGCCCACAACGCATCGACGCCGGTCGTGTGCGCGCCGTACGGCAGCGTGTCCAGCGCGAGGTCGGCGCAAGCAACCCGGGCGACATGCACGTCTTGCGCCGCGGGGCGCGCGAAGACCAGGCGCGCCGGAGCGACGCCGCTCTTCGCGGCTTCCGCGCGCAGATTGGATTGGGCTCGCGGGTGGCCGGCGAGCAGCCATAACACGGCGTCGGGTTGCGCCCGCAACGCCTCCATCCATGCGGCAAAGAGCGGGCGGCGCAGCTTGTAGCTCTGGTTCAGGCACGCGAGCACCAGCGCATCTTCCGGCAGCCCGTTGTCGCGGCGCGAACTCGCACCGGCCAAGCCGCGGCGGTTGTCGTTGACGTAGTAGCAGCGCGGCAGACGCCACACACGCTCATGAAAATCGGCTTCCGCACCCGGCGGCACGACCTCGGCGTCGGCGATCACGCCGTCGACCGCGTCATAGCCCAGCGTCCCGGGAAAGCTCATGTAATGGATCTGTACCGCTGCCGGTCGCTGCGCCAGGATGCCCAGCCTGCCGCCGTGCGTGTGACCCTTGCGCTCGATCAACAGATCGATTCCGTCGTCGCGGATCGTCCGGGCGATGTCCTCGTCCGACATTTCGCGAACGTCACGCCAGTGCTCGAACGAGGCGCGCACGCGCGCGCGCAATGCGCTTCCGTCGTCGGGGCCGTAGCTGTATCCGGTCACCTCGAAGCGCTCGCTGTCGTGCGCCTCGAAAAGCCCGACCATCAGACGGGCGGTCGGATGTTCGTGAAAGCTGCCGGACAGGTAGCCCACGCGCAGGCGCTTCGCCCGCGGCGGCGGGCGCCTTCGCGGCGCCGCCGGCGGCAGCATCGCGCGCGACCAGCGTCGCGCGACCTCGAGCTGCTGCGCGGGCGCAAGCGGCATCGCCAGCGCGACGAACGGCGGCCAGCGCGGATCGGCCGCCGGATCGGCAAGCGTCGCGGTGAGGCGCCGTTCGCTCTGCTCGAGCGCATCCCAGGCGCACAAGTATTGCTGTGCATAAACGAGGTTCGCCATCGCCGGTGTCAGCGCCGGAGCGGCCTCCAGCGCGCGCTCGAACGCCGCTACTGCACCTTCCTCGTCGCCCAGCGCGCGACATGCAAGTCCCAGGTTGTCCCACAGCTCGCCCTGGCGCGCACCCAGATCGATCGCGCGCTCAAAATGCCGCCGCGCCTCCTTCGCATCATTGAGCTCCAGGCAGGTCGCGCCCAGCGTGACGAGTATGTCCGCGCCGGTCGGAGCGAGCTTTGCGGATTGCTCCAGCGTTGCGCGCGCCGCGGCGAGCGATCCCGCCGCCTTCTGCGCCTTGCCCAGTGCGTGTAATCGCGCAGCCTCGTGCTCGGCCGCGGTGCGAAAGCATTGCTCGGCGACATCGAATCCACCCGCGTCGCGCGCGAGCTCGCCGAGCTTTTGAGCGACTACCCCGCTGGATGGCGGCACCGCCATCGCCTGCACGACGGCCGCTACCGCAGCGTCGAGCTGACCGCGCGCGAGGCGCAGGCGTCCCGCGGCCAGCCAGATCTCGTGCGCCGGCAGCGATTGCGCGGCCGCCGCCTGCAGCGCGCGCTCGAGCAAGCCTTGCGCCGCGTCGATGGCGCCGCTGCCGATTTCCTGCTCGGCGATGCGCAGCAGCGCACCCGGATGCTCGGGCATCGCCGCCAGAATCTCCTCATAGATCGCGCGCGCGTCGGCGAGCCGGCCGCCGGCTTCGTGCCGCGCCGCGAGCGCAAAGGCGTCCTGGACTGTCGTCTGCATGATCGTCGCCGCGCGCGGGCGCGCCGCACCGCCAGCGTCTTAAGCCGCGGGTTTCAGCACTTCGCGCAGGTCGTGCGCGTAGACGTCGGGGCCGGGCCCGTAATTCTCGTACACGCGCAGCCGCCCCTGCGGATCGAAGATATACGTCCCCGCCGAATGATCGAGCGTATAGCTTCCCGGCGTGCTGCCCGGCTGCTTCTGGTAGATGATCTTGAATTCCTTGGCCACGTCCGAGGTGGCCTTGTCGTCGCCGTACAGGCCGAGAAACGACGGGTCGAACGCGGGAACGTAATGCGCGAGCACGTCGCGCGTGTCTCGCTCGGGATCGACGGTGACGAACAGCACCTGCACGCGGCTCGCATCGGGTCCGAGCTTTTGCATCGCGGCGGCCAGCTCCGCCAGCGTCGTCGGACAGAAATCCGGGCACTGCGTATAGCCGAAAAAGATGACGACGGCCTTGCCGCGAAAGTCGGCGAGCGCGCGCGGCTTGCCGTTGTGGTCGACGAGATGGAAGTCGCGGCCGAAGGCGGCGCCGGTGACGTCGGACCCCTGGAACTTGGGCGCTGCCGCCCCGCAGCCGGCGAGGGTCAGCGCGAGCGACACGAGTGCCAGCAGGCGGCGCATCGGACGATCAGTGCAAATAGTGGTCGAGCAGCAGCGCCGAAAAGAGCGCCGCCAGATAGACGATCGAATAGCGAAAGGTCCTGCGGGCGAGCGCGTCGCTGTAGCGGCGCAGCAACGCGGCCGCGTAAGCCGCGAACACCGCGCCCAGCGCAATGGCCGCGACGAGATAGAGATATCCGCTCATCCTGATCGCGAATGGCAACAAGCTCACCGCGATCAGCGCCGTCGTGTACAGCAGGATGTGGAGCCTCGTGTACGCCGACCCGTGCGTGACCGGCAGCATCGGCAGCCCCGCCTTTGCGTATTCCTTCGCGCGGTACAGCGCCAGCGACCAGAAATGCGGCGGCGTCCACACGAAAATGATCAGGAACAGGATCAGCGCCTCGGGCGCGACATCGTTGGCCACCGCGGCCCAGCCGAGCACCGGTGGCATCGCGCCCGACGCGCCGCCTATTACGATGTTCTGCGGCGTGGCGGGCTTCAGCAGCACCGTGTAGACGATCGCATAGCCGACGAACGTCGCCAGGGTCAGCCACATCGTCAGCGGATTGACCATCAGGTCCAGAATCGCGAGACCCGCGGCGCCGACGATGCCGGCGAACACCAGGGTCTGAGTCGAGGTCAAGTCGCCGCGCGGCAGAGGTCGCGCGCGGGTGCGCGCCATCACCGCGTCGATCTTCTGCTCGACCAGGCAGTTGATCGCCGCCGCCGCGCCGGCGACCAGGGCGATGCCCACCGTGCCGAACACCAGCGCGTTGAGCGGCGGCAACGCCGGCGAGGCGAGAAACATGCCGATCACCGCAGTGAACACGATCAGCGAGACGACGCGTGGCTTGGTCAGCGACAGGAACTGGCGCAGGCGGTCTTGGCGAAGCGCGACGGCGGTCATCGGACTGTGAGTGAGCGGGCGGGACGGGACGCTGATTTTACCATCGTCACTCACCCGATTTGCGAGGCCTTGAGGACCCGCTGCAGATCGTTGGCGAGTCTGCGGATATCGGGATCGGCGCCATAGCGCAGCACCAGGTTGCCGCGCGGGTCGAGCAGCAGCACGCCGTCGACTGCGCCCGCGCCAAGCGGCAACTGATCGAGCGCGCTCGGATCGACCCCGGCGACGACGAGCCCGGGATGCGCGGCGGCCAGGTCCGCCGAAAGTGCCGGGGCCGTCACCGGCTGCAACAGCAGCCGGACGATACGGTCCTGCTCGCGTCCCTGGATCGTGCGCGCCTGTCTCGTGGCGTAGAGAGTGCGCGCACAAGGATCGGCGCAGCCGGCCCGGCTCGCGATCAGCAGCACCCATTTGCCGCGCAGGTCGGCCAGCGAAAAGGCTTTGCCGCCGGAGTCTGTCCCGGCGACGATCGGCGCGGGCGCGGTTTCCAGAAGCTCGCCGTAGTTGAGCCGCTTGGACGGCGTGAACCAGTAATACGCGGCGTAAGACGCGACGATCGGTGCCAGGCTGACCGCGGCGATCAGCAGCAGCGTGCGGCGTCCACCGGGTTTAGCGGGACGTCGCGCCATCGTCCTTTTCCGCGCGCCAGTTCAGCGCAAGCCAGAGCACGACACCCAGCGCCGCCAGCGAGTACCATTGCACCATGTAGCTTTTGTGCTGGTCGATGCCGAAGTCGGGCGCCGGCCAGTCTCGTACCAGGCCATCGGCGGTGTCCTGCGTCTGCTCGATGATGAACGGCAGCAACGCTAGCCCGCTACTCGCGGCAAACCGGGCGATGTCCAGGTTCTGGCGCACCGGACCGGCGTTCGCATCGGCGCCGAGCTCGAGATAGCGCGCTGGCGGCAGGTTGATCCGGCCTTCGACGACGACGGTTCCCTCGGGCGCCGGCACCTGCGGCAAAGCGGCGCGGCTTGCACCTTGCGCCACCCAGCCGCGGTCGACCAGCACGTAACGGGCGCCTTCGAGCTTCAGCGGTGCAACGACCTCGAAGCCCGCGCGCCCCGCGTGCACGCGGTTGTCGATCAGCAGCTGATGCGCGGCGTCGTAGGTTCCCTTGGCGCGCACGGAACGAAAGCGCAGCGTCGCCGGATCGGCTGCGGCCGTCGCGCCTGCATCGAGCGCAAGCGGCGCCGCGCGCGACGCGGCTTCGTACTGGTCGCGCAGCGATTGCTTGTCGATCGCGCGCTGGCGCTGCCAGTTGCCCAGCGCGACGGTTACGCCGACCAGCAGCAGCAATCCCAGCGTGGGCCAAAGCGATGGACGAAAGCGGCGGCGGCGGAGGATCGCGCGCGGCTTCATTGGCATCGGACCGGGCCTTGCACTAGACTGGCTCTTCACGCCTCATTCACAACCGCGAGAGCGCATTGATCCGGATCGTCGTCATCGTCGCCCTGCTGCTGATCGTCGGCAGCCTGGGCAGCGCGCTGTATTACCTTTATCACGATCGCGGCCACGGCACCCGCATGGTCAAGGCGCTGGCGATCCGCGTCGCGCTTTCGGCGTGCCTGCTGATCTTTCTGGTGGTCAGCTACAAGCTCGGCTGGATCGGCGAATCCGGCCTGCGGTGAGCCGCGGCCTGGCGCCGCGGCCCGCCGCGAATGCGTCACAGCCAGTAGACGAGGATGAACAGCAGCAGCCAGACGACGTCGACGAAGTGCCAGTACCACGCCGCGGCCTCGAAGGCGAAGTGATGCGATGCGTCGAAATGACCGCGAAACGCGCGGGCGAGCATCACCGACAGCATCAGTGCGCCGATGGTCACGTGAAAGCCGTGAAATCCGGTCAGCATGAAAAAGGTCGAACCGTAGACCCCCGTCGACAGTTTCAGGTTGAGCGCGCTGTAGGCGTGCGTGTACTCGTAAGCCTGCAAGCCGAGGAAGGTGAAGCCGAGCGCGATGGTCACGAACAGCCACGCTTTCAGCGCACCGCGATGTCCGGCCTTGAGCGCATGATGCGCGATCGTCAGCGTTCCGCCCGAGCTGACCAGGATGATCGTGTTCAGCAGCGGGATGCCGATCGCCTCCATCGGCGTGAAAGCGTCCTTCAGGTACGGCCCGTTGGTAGGCCACGCCGGGTTGAAATCCGGCCACAGCAGCTTCTGGTCGATTCCGCCCAGCTCGGGCACCGACATATTGCGCACGTAGAACAGCGCGCCGAAGAAGGCCGCGAAGAACATGACTTCGGAAAAGATGAACCAGCTCATCCCCCAGCGAAACGACACGTCGACCTTCGCGTTGTACAAGCGGTGCTCGGACTCGTCGATGACGCGGCCGAACCAGCCGAACATCATCGTCAGCAGCACGCAGAACCCGGCAAGCACCAGCCACGGGCCGAACGCGTACGAGTTGAACCACGACGCCGCGCCGAATCCCATCAGCAACAGCGCGCACGA
>DATASF010000149.1:0-3515 GCA_036269335.1 Casimicrobiaceae bacterium | reverse complement strand
CCTGGGGCAGGACCACGCGACGGACATTCGGGCATTGATACGCGATCTGAAGCAGCGGTTTCCGGGCGCGAAGGTTTTTCTACTCGGCACCAGTCGCGGCACGATTTCGGCGGCGGCGCTGGGGGCGAGCCTCGGCGACCTCGTGCAGGGCGTCGTCCTCACTTCGACCCTGACCAACGCCGACCGCACGGGCACCGGGCTGTCCGCCTTCGATTTCGGCTCGATCAAGGTGCCGGTGCTGCTGGTGCACCATCGCGACGACGGTTGCCGCTCGAGTCCCTATTCCGGCGCTGAGCGCCTGGCGAAGAAATTTCCGCTGGTCAGCGTCAGCGGCGGCGATCCGCCGCAGAGCGACCCGTGCGAGGCCATGTCTCCGCACGGATATCTCGGCCGCGAAGCGCCGACCACGCAGGCGATCCGAAACTGGATACTCGGGCACGAGTTCGCACGCGAGATCCAATGACGACGTCGCCGCCGCCCGTGTCGACACGCCGCTGCCGCATCCGATCGGGGACGCGATGAGCACGATCGAAGTCAAAGTTCCGGACATCTGTGACTTCACCGACGTGCCGGTAATCGAGGTCCTGGTCAAGCCGGGCGATACGGTCAAGGTCGAAGACTCGCTGGTCACGCTCGAGTCGGACAAGGCGACGATGGACGTGCCGGCGCCGGCGGCCGGCGTGGTCAAGTCGCTCGGCGTCAAGGTCGGCGACAAGGTCAGCGAGGGCGCGCTGCTGCTGATGCTGGAAACGACGTCGGCCGAAGCTCCCGCACCGCGGCCGGCCGCCACCGCATCGGCGCCTGGTACGCCGGCGGCATCCGCCGCGCCGACGGCACCCGCCGCGGCCAAAGCACCGCCCGCGCCGCAACGCGACGCGACTGCGACGGCGCCGCGTGCGGACGAATATAGCGGCGCGGTCGACATCGAATGCCAGATGGTCGTCATCGGTTCCGGCCCGGGCGGCTACAGCGGCGCGTTCCGCGCCGCGGACCTTGGCCTCAAGACCGTGCTGATCGAGCGCTATGCGACCCTGGGCGGCGTGTGCCTCAACGTCGGCTGCATCCCTTCGAAGGCGCTGCTGCACGCGGCCAAGGTGATCGACGAAGCGGAGGAAATGGGCCATTTCGGCGTGACGTTCGGCAAGCCGGCGATCGATCTCGCCAAGTTGCGCGGCTGGAAGGAATCGGTGGTCCGCAAGCTGACCGGCGGCCTGTCGGGACTGGCCAAGCAGCGCAAGGTCAGCGTCGTCACCGGTGTCGCGCGCTTTGTCGATGCGCATCACGTCGAGGTGAGCGCCGGTGGCAAGAAACAGATCGTCAAGTTCGAGCACTGCATCATCGCGGCGGGCTCGCAGGCGGTGAAGCTGCCGTTCATCCCGGACGACCCGCGCGTCATCGATTCGACCGGTGCGCTCGAGCTCGACGGCATGCCCGCGCACATGCTGGTCATCGGCGGCGGCATCATCGGCATGGAGATGGCGCAGGTGTATTCGGCGCTCGGCGCGAAGATCACCGTCGTCGAAATGCTCGGCCAGCTGATGACGGGCGCGGATCCCGATTTGGTGCGGCCGTTCGCCAAGCGGATGGAAAAGCGCTACGAAAAAATCATGCTGAAGACGCGCGTGACCAGGGTCGAAGCGCAGAAGGACGGCCTCAAGGTCTGGTTCGAAGGCGAGCAGGCGCCGCCCGCGCCGCAACTCTACGACCGGGTGCTGGTCGCCGTCGGACGTTCGCCGAACGGAAAGAAGATCGATGCCGAACGCGCCGGCGTCGCCGTCGACGAGCGCGGATTCATCCCCGTCGACGACCAGATGCGTACCAATGTCGCGCATATCTTCGCGATCGGAGACATCGCCAGGCAGCCGATGCTGGCGCACAAGGCGGTGCACGAGGCGCATGTCGCCGCGGAGGCTGCGGCCGGCGAAAAATCCTGGTTCGACGCCCGCGTGATCCCATCGGTCGCGTTCACTGATCCCGAGCTCGCCTGGGTCGGCGTCACCGAAGAGGAAGCCAAGGCGCAGGGCATCAAGTACGGCAAGGCGGCGTTTCCGTGGGCGGCCAGCGGCCGCTCGCTTTCGCTCGGGCGCGATGAAGGCATCACCAAGCTGATCTTCGACCAGGAAACGCATCGCATCATCGGCGGCGGCATCGTGGGACCGAACGCGGGCGACCTGATCGCCGAGGTCGCGCTGGCGATCGAAATGGGCTGCAATGCCGAAGACATCGGCAAGACGATCCACCCACATCCAACGTTGTCCGAGACCGTCGGCATGGCCGCCGAGGTTTTCGCCGGGACGATCACCGATCTCTACATCCCGAAAAAGAAATAGGACCCGGGCCGGCCTGGGTCCCTAGCCGCGTGGCAACGAGGCCGGTGCGAATCGCCAAGCCAGTCGGATTGACGCTGGCCGGGGCGGCGCTCTTGGTGCTGGTGCTGGCAGTGCTGATCAATCTGCGCGATCCGCCGATTTCGAAAGAGGCGCGCGCGATGGCGCACTTCGGGCTCCCCGCGATTCCCGCCGAGGGCAATGCCTATATCGCTCTGCTCGGACTGACTGCGCCGCCGCAAGTCGATCCGATGACCGAGGGCATCCGGCTGGCCGCCGAGCGCGACGACGCGCTCTCGGCCGATCCATTCGCCCGCCAGCGTCCGCCGCACCAGGAGCGCGACGCCGATCTCGAACAAGACGATCATCTGACTCTGGCGGGAGACCTCGACGCCGGCTGCGACATCTTCAGCGAGCCCTGCCTCCCGTTCGCCCGGGCCCGCGCCCAGGCGGTCCGGACACTCTTCGCGGGCAACCGGCTGCTGATCGATCGCTACGAACAGGCGCGGCAAATGCCCGGATACGCCTCTGTCCCGATCGCGGACACGCGACGCGCCGACATCGAGCGCAACAACCTCGGCCGCGTGCACGCCGTGCTTCTGACGGTGGCCGCGCTGGATGCGCAGGACTTGCACGCTGCCGATGCCTGCGGCTTTCTGCAAGCCGACGGCTCGTTCTGGCGGCGCGTGCTTTCCGGCGCCGGCCATCTGGGCGACAAGCTGTCGGCATTTCGCGCGCTCGCCGAGGACGCGCGACTGGCCAGCGAGCTGATCGCATCGGCGTCGTTCGATGGCGCCGCGTGCGGACCTTCGTTGCGCACCTTGCTGGCGCCGCTGACCGCCGCGGAGCTGAGCATGGCCGATGCCTTCAGGATGGCGTTCGTGTCCAGAGCGCGCTTGCTGGCGAGCTGGCCCGATCCGGCGATCAGCATCGAGCCCGAGTCCTGGGCCGATCGCCACCTGAAGGAAACGCCGCTCTACGATCTGTTCTATCGGCGCAATGCATCGATCAACCGCAGCGCCGAGCTCTATGCCGGGCTGGCTGCGCTCGCCGCGCAGCCGACCTCGCGCTTCATTGCCGCCCGCGACGCATTCCTGGCTGACAACAGCGACCTCGAGTCGGTCGGACCCGCCTGGATCTACAATCCGCTGGGCCGGGACCTCGTCGCCCGGCATCTGCCGGTGCACG
>DATASF010000148.1:0-2268 GCA_036269335.1 Casimicrobiaceae bacterium | reverse complement strand
CGTCCGCCCTCGCGCACTGCGCGCGGCTGGGTGAAGCCTGGGGCTATGACGAGATCAACCTGAACGTCGGCTGTCCGAGCGAGCGTGTGCAGACCGGCAGCTTCGGCGCCTGCCTGATGGCCGAGCCCGCCCTGGTCGCCGACTGCGTCGCGGCGATGCGCGATGCGGTTTCACTCCCGGTGACGGTCAAGCACCGTACCGGCATCGATGCGGTCGACGAATACGCGTTCATGCGCGACTTCGTCGGCACCGTCGCCGCGGCGGGCGCCAGCGCGTTCATCGTCCACGCCCGGAACGCGATCCTGAAGGGCCTGTCGCCGAAGGAAAATCGCGAGATCCCGCCGCTGAAGTACGAATTCGTGCACCGGCTGAAGCGCGACTTTCCCGGGCATGCGATCGTCATCAACGGCGGAATCGCGACGCTTGGCGATATCGCCCGCGAGCTCCCGCAAGTCGACGGCGTGATGCTCGGGCGCGCCGCCTATCACCATCCGTATGTGCTGGCCGACGCCGACGCGCTCTGCTTCGGCGCCGGCGCGCGGCCGCGCTCGCGCGCGGAAATCGTCGCGGCGCTGCTGCCGTACGTCGAGGCACAGCTCGCGCGCGGCGTGCATTTGCGCGCGATCACCCGCCACATCCTCGGGCTCTACCACGGCTCGCCCGGCGCGCGTGCGTGGCGCCGCATGCTGTCCGACGCCGCGCTGCTGCAAAACGGAGGCCCCGAGCTGCTGCTCGAGGCGCTGCGCCAGGTCGAGCCGGAATCGATCGCCGCCGCTGTCTAGCCTTGAGCCGTCAGCGCCCGCAGCCGGCGTCGGCGGCAGAGCGCCGCTTCATTTCGGACGCTGCGCGGGATCGATGTCGAGATAACGCCACAGCGCCGTTCGAACCGGGTGCGGCTTGTAGTCGAGGATCCAGGGCTGCAGCAGGTGGTCCTCGATCCGGTGCTCCATCAGCCGCCACGGCGCGTACGCGACGACGAGCTCGCTCATCCGGTCGAACAGTCGCGTGCGCTCGGGCGAATCGGGCAAGCGATAGGCAGCATCGTAGAGCTTGTCGAATTCCGGCAAGCTGAACCGCGCGTGGTTTTCCTGTCCGACGTTCGGTCCGTAAAGCAGCTGCATGAAGTTTTCGGCGTCGGGGTAGTCGGCGTTCCAGCCGTCGGTGCGCATCGGCATCTTTCCGAGCCGCGCCATCTTGCGCAGCTCCTGCAAGGCGTCCTTCCTGAACACGATCCTCAAGCCCAGCGCGTCCATGTTCTTCTTCCACTGCTCGTCCTCCTGACGCGTCAGCGACGTGGCCGCTGACCAGCGCTCGAGGACCAGCGGCTTCCCGTCCGGCATTTCGCGATAGCCGTCGCCGTCGCGGTCCTTGTAGCCGAATCGGTCGAGCAGCGCGCGCGCCGCCGCGGGATCGTAGACTTGCGCACTGGTCTTGAGCCGCGGGTCGTAGCCGGCGATGTCGGGCGGAATCGGGCTGATCGCCGGGACGGCGCGGCCTTTGAGAATGACGCGGATGTATTCGTCCTCGTCGAATCCCATGCCGATCGCGCGCCGCAGCGCGATCTTCGCGGGGCTGTAGCCGCCGACCACCGGGTCGTCCATGTTGAAATAGGTCCAGCGGGTATTGGGACGCAGCTGCGCCTCGTGGCGAATACCTTTGGCCGCAAGCTCGGGCCGCAGCACGCCGTCGGACAGCGCCTGGTCGACGAATTCCGGCGGAAGCCGCTCGAGGAAGTCGAGCTCGCGGTTCAGAAATGCAAGCCACACCGCCTGCCCTTCCACCATCACCGAGATTTCGATACGGCCGGCCAGTGGCAGCTTCTTTCCATTGAGCGCCGCCGCGATCGGCTTCGACTCAGGCGGGATCGGTCCGGCCGGAATATAGCTGGTGTCGCGAAAACCGGGATTGGCCAGCAGCACGATCCGGGCGCTGCGCCGGTACTCGCCGAGCATGTACGGTCCCGTCCCTACCGGGTGCGCGCCGAAATCGCGGCCATACGCCTCGACGACCTCGCGCGCGACCGCGGCGGTGTTGGGCACGGCGAAAACGTAGACGAAACGCAGGTCGGGCTGCTTCAGGCGGATACGCAGCGTATAGCGATCGACGACCTCGAGACCCGCGATCGGTGCGTCGTAATCGAATTTGCCCGACTTGAGAGCCTGCGCGCGGACCTCGTCCGCGCCGGTGATCTTGCCCTCGATCATCCACAGCCACGGACTCTTCACCGCCGGATCGAGCAGGCGCTTGAGCGCGTACGCCTGGTCGGCC
>DATASF010000147.1:0-8614 GCA_036269335.1 Casimicrobiaceae bacterium | reverse complement strand
GTCGCGCGACCAGAGCAGCGTCCCACGCAGCAGCTCGAAGCATGCGACCCGACCTTGGAACGCCACCGCGCAGACCTGCTTTCCGTCCACCACCGGCAGGCTGGTGACGTCGGCGATGCGTTCGAGCTCGGTCGCCCCCTTGGGCGTCGCGACATTCGCCTCCCAGCCGAGCGTCCCGTTGCTTACGTCGAGTGCCAGCAGCTTGCCGCCGGCCGTGCCGGTAAACAGGGCGCCGCGGGTGAGCGTGCCGCCGACGAAGCGGCGTACGGTCAGCGATGGGTTGAGGCGCTGGTAGACCCATTTCTGGCTGCCGTCGGTCTCGCCGAACGCGAAGATTTTTCCGTCGATCGACCAGACCAGGATCTTGCCCTCGGCCGACTTCGGCGGTCCGGCGACTTCGCTCGAGACCTTGGCCTGCCATAGCGGCTTGCCGTTGACGTCGAAGGCCAGCACGTCGCCTTTGTCGGTCCCCACCGCGACCGTGGTGAGCGAGGCCCCCACGCCGGCCTGCAGCGGCCGGTCGGCCTTGATTCGCCAGTTCTGCCGGCCGGTCTCCGCGTTGACGCTGACGATCGTGCCGTCGGGAGCCGACGCGTAAATCACGTCCGCCAGCACGGCCGGCGCGAAATTCGCTCCGCCCTTGATGCCGAGCGCGACCCTCCACTTGACGGTCGTGACCGCGATGCTCTGGTAGGTCGGGAGCGGGCCGGGCTTGGCCTTGTCCTTGCCGATTCCTAGCCAGGTCAGCGACGGAGTCGGCAGCGAAGTAGGCAGCCACGAGGTCCACGATTCGGGCAGGGTCTGGCAACCGCCGAGCAGCAGCGCCGCGACGACCAGCGCGCCCGCGCGTCCGGCTGTCATTGCGCGCCTCCGAGCGCATCGAGCTTGACCTGCACGTACGGGCGGTACTGCGATTTGGAATCCATCTTGGCCAGCGCGATCTGGTACGCGGCGCGCGCTTCGGCCTTCTTGCCGGCCGAAGCCAGGATGTCGCCGCGCAAGTCGGCGTAGATCGCGACGAATGCGTCATCGGTCTTCACGTCGATCGTCTTCAGCGCTTCGTCGTAGTTTTTTTCGTCGAGCAGCGCCTGCGCGAGGCGGAACCGCGCGATCGCCTTGAGCTCGTCCTCGCTGGCGTGGTCGACCACCCATTGCAGCTGCTCCTTCGCGCCGGCCCGGTCGTCCTTGTCGTAGAGCAGCTTCGCATACAGCAGCGCCGCACGCGGCGCGTACGCGGTTCCGGCGTAGCGCTGCACGATCTGGGTCGCCGGATCCTTCGCCTTGGCCGCATCCTGCGCGCGCGCCGCGTCGCTGACCGCCTGGTAGAGGACGCTCGCCTGCTCGGCCTGCGTGCGCTGGTACCAGCGCCATCCCTGCACGCCGATGACGACGATGGCGATCGCGGTGATGAGGGCGCTGACGTACTTGCCGTATTGCGCCCACCATGCCTTCAGGTCGTCAATCTTTTCCTGTTCTTCGAGATCGTAGACTGCCATCTTCCATCCTTGCTCAAATTGTCTCGCTCACGGCGCGAGCGGAGGTTCTTCGCGGAATCGTCGAATCGGGCGACAGCGCCGCTTCAGTTTGCTGCGCCGTCGTCGCATTGCGCGGCCAGCCGCGCAATGATCTCGGCCGGCTCGAGCGTCAGCTGCTCGCCGGCGGTGCGCAGCGGCTTCAACGCCACGCGATTCGCCGCCGCTTCATCCTCGCCGACGATCAGCGCGAAGCGCGCGCCGCTCACGTCGGCCTTTTTCATCTGCGCCTTGAAGTTGCCGCCGCCGGCGTTGACGGCGATCGAAAGCCCCGCATCGCGCAGCATCTCGGCAACCGCGAGCGCGAGCCTGCGCGCGTCTGCGCCGACATGGACGACGTAGGCGTCGAGCGGTGCCGCCGGCGCGATGCCGGCATCCTGCAGCAACAGCACCATGCGCTCGCTGCCGATCGCGAAGCCGCAGGCCGGCGTGGGCTTTCCGCCGAGCTGCTCGAACAGGCCGTCGTAGCGGCCGCCGCCGGCGACGGTGCCCTGCGCGCCGAGCCGGTCGGTGACCCATTCGAACACCGTGCGGTTGTAATAATCGAGCCCGCGCACCAGCCGCGGGTTGATCGTGAATGGGATACCCTGGTCGCCGAGCAGTTGCTGCAAGCCGTCAAAATGCGCGCGCGCCGGGTCACCCAGCGAATCGATCAGCTTCGGGGCGGCCGCGATCGCCGATTGCAGCGCCGGGTTCTTGCTGTCGAGGATGCGCAGCGGATTCGCCTGCAGGCGGCGCCGCTCGTCCTGGTTGAACAGCTCGCCGTGGCGCTCGAAATGGGCGATCAGCGCGGCGCGATGCTCGCGGCGCTCTTCGGCGTCGCCGATCGAATTGATTTCCAGCCGGATGCCGTCGAGCCCCAGGCGGCGCCACAGCCGCGCCAGCATCACGATCTGCTCGGCGTCGACGTCGGGCCCGGCAAAGCCCAGTGCCTCGACGTCGAACTGGTGAAACTGCCGGTAGCGGCCCCTTTGCGGCCGCTCGTGGCGGAACATCGGACCGGCGGTCCAGACGCGTTGCGGCCGCTCGTAGGTCAGGCTGTGCTCGATCGCGGCGCGCACGATGCCGGCTGTCGCCTCGGGGCGCAAGGTCAGGCTTTCGCCGTTCAGCCGGTCCTCGAACGTGTACATCTCGTGTTCGACGACGTCGGTGACTTCGCCGATGGCCCGCACGAACAGCGGCGTTGCTTCGACCACTGGTACGCGCAGGTTGCGGTAGCCGTATTGGCCAAACACCCCGCGCACCGCGTCCTCGAAGCGCTCCCAAAGCGCTGCCTCGTCGGGCAGCACGTCGTTCATGCCGCGCACGGCCTGAATCGGGGAGGACTTCCGATCACGCACGGCGGGTGCGGCGGCTGCTTCCGCCGGCGAAGGCTTCGTCTGCGCGATCATGACCGGCTACCCGACTACCTTGAGCTGGATCGATTTCTTTTCCGGCTTGAGCTGCGCCGACGGCGCCTCGCCGCCGTAGGTCGCGCGGACGTAGTCGGCGACGATCTCCTGGAACTCCTCGGCGATGCCGGCGCCCTTGAGCGTCACCGTCTTCTGCCCATCGACATAGACCGGCGCGACCGGGACTTCGCCGGTGCCGGGCAGGCTGATGCCGACGTTGGCCATCTTGGATTCGCCCGGTCCGTTGACCACGCATCCCATCACCGCGACGGTCATCGTCTCGACGCCCGGATAGCGGTTGCGCCACTGCGGCATTTCGGCGCGCAGATAGGTCTGGATCTTGTCGGCGAGCTCCTGGAAGAACACGCTGGCCGTGCGGCCGCACCCCGGACAGGCGGTGACCAGCGGCGCGAACGAGCGCAGTCCCATCGTCTGCAGGATTTCCTGCGCGACCAAAACCTCGCGCGTGCGATCGCCGTTCGGCTCGGGAGTCAGCGAAATCCTTATCGTGTCGCCGATGCCCTGCTGCAGCAGTACGGCCAGCGCGGCGGTCGATGCGACGATCCCCTTCGACCCCATGCCCGCCTCGGTCAGACCGAGGTGCAGCGGATAGTCGCAGCGGCGCGCAAGCTCGGTGTACACGCCGATCAGGTCCTGCACGTCGGAAACCTTGCATGAGAGCAAAATACGGTCGCCGGGCAGGCCGATCTCCTCGGCCCGCTGCGCGCCGCCGATCGCCGACGTGACCAGCGCTTCGCGCATCACGTGCGCCGCGTCCAGCGGATTCGCCGAGCGGGCGTTGTCGTCCATCAGCCGGGCCAGCAGGTCCTGATCGAGACTGCCCCAGTTGACGCCGATGCGCACCGGCTTGCCGAACTCGATCGCCTTTTCGATCATCACTGCGAATTGCGGATCGTGCTTACTGCCCTTGCCGACATTGCCCGGATTGATGCGGTACTTGGCCAGAGCGCGCGCGCAGTCGGGGTGATTGGTCAGCAGCTTGTGACCGTTGAAATGAAAATCACCGATCAGCGGAACCGCGCAGCGCATCGCGTCCAGGCGCTCCCGGATCAGCGGAACCGCCGCCGCCGCTTCGGCCGTGTTGACCGTCACGCGGACGAGCTCGGATCCCGCGTCGGCGAGCGCCTTGACCTGCGCGACGGTCGCGGCCACGTCGGCGGTGTCGGTATTGGTCATCGACTGCACGACGATGGGCGCGCCGCCGCCGATCGCGATGCCGCCGACCAGCGCGGTGCGCGTCCGGTGACGAATGATGGGCGGAAGATTGAGCGCGGTCATTGCAACCTCATCGATTTCGGGGACATCGCCTAGCGCAGAACCAGCCGGGCGACGTTGAGACGGGTATACGGCGCCAGATCGACCGGCTGACCGTGATAGAGCAGCGTGACCGCCTTGGCGTTGCCGATGACGACGGAGAACGGCGGGGCGCCGTCGAACGGCTCGACCGAATCGGTGGCGACCAGGCGCGCGATCAGCGTCTGTCCGCGCTGGTCGCGGATCTCGGTCCACGACGGACCTTCGTACCGAATCACCAGGGCCGCTTCGGCGGCGGCATTCGCTGCGCCGGGCGCGGCGCCTTGCGGCGACCGCTCCGGTTGCGGCGTGCCGGGCGGCGCGGGAACGCCGGACGTCGCCGGCGGCGCGACCAGGCCGGGCGCACCGCTGTCGGGCGCCACCGGGTTGGGCAACGGCGTGCTTGACGTGCTGGTGTTCGGCGGCGGGGCCGCGTCGGTCGCGCGCGGCGCCGCGACGCTCGCGGGTCTGCCGCGGTACCACTCGTAGCCGGCAGCGGCGACGATCGAAGCGATCAGCACGAGCGGAATCAGCCAGCGGCCGAAGCTCGGCGCGCGGGCGTGCGCGGTTGGCAGCTCGGCCATCGTCGTACCGGTCGAATGCAGCGGCGGCGGCTCGAGCGACGGTGCATGCGCCGCATCGGGCAGGTGCGCGACCAGCAGGTCGGGATCGAGGTTAAGAAGCCGGGCATAGTTGCGCATGAAGCCGCGCGTGAACGTCCTGCCCGGCAGCACGCCGAAGTTCTCTTCCTCGAGCGCCTTGACCTGGCGCGGGGCCAGCTTGAGCTGCTGCGCCACCTGGTCGAGCGAAAGGCCGGCCGCCTCGCGCGCGGCCCTGAGCTGCGCGCCGGCACCGCCGAACACATCCGGCTCGGGGACGCTGCCGCCGGCCGGTTGCGCTTCGAGATCCATCACTCGCAGGCCTCGGCGATCGCCCGCGTTTCCGGCGCGTCCGGATAGCGGTTGCGCAACTGCGAGATGTACGACGCCTCGGACTGGCGGTCGCCGAGCTTGCGCTCGACGCACATGCCGAGCCGCAGCGCTTCCGGCGGGGCGTTGTTCGTCTGGATCACGCGCCTCATCAAGCCGCGCGCCTCGTCATAGCGACCTTGCTTGTAGGCGATCTGGGCGAGGCCGTAGCTCGCCAGCACATTGTTCGGCTGGCCGGCGAGCGCGCGCCGGAAATAGCCTTCGGCGGCGGGCACGTCGCCGATCGCCTGCGCGCACCGGCCCGCGTTGACCAGCGCGATCTCCGGCGTCCGGTACAACGGATCGCCGACGGCGCTTTCGAACTGGGCCAGCGCCTCGCGCTCGCGCTTGTGCTGGCACAGATACCAGCCCCAGTTGTGACGGATGTCGGGATTGCCCGGAGCGAGCGCCAGCGCGCGCTCGAAATTCTGCTCGGCCTTGCGGTCCTCGCCCAGCACCGCGTAGATCAGTCCGTAGATGTTGTACGCCGGCGCGTAATTCGGGTCGAGCTTGACCGCGGTGTCGAGCTCGCCGATCGCGACGTCCATCTGGCCGCGCTCGTAGTAGCCGCTGCCGAGGTCGGTATGCAACCTGGCCCGCTCGGCGGCGCTCGCCATCTGCTGGGGCGGCGGCGCCTCGCGTGTCGGCCGCTCGGGCGGCGTCGTCGCGGGATTGGCAACGAACGGGTTGTTGGCACACGCCGCAAGCAGCGACAGCGACACGGCGACGGTCAGAAGACGGTAAGGCATGGCAGGCGAGTCTCTATTGAGCCGCGATCGGTTGGATCCTGCGCAGCGTGCGGCGGGTCCTGTCCTGAACCTGGCCCGCCAGCTGACCGCAGGCGGCGTCGATATCCTCGCCGCGCGTTTTGCGTATGGTCGCGACCAGGCCGGCGTCGCGCAGAATCCGCTGGAACGCCAGGATGCGCGTCCGCGAGCTGGTCGTGAATTCGGTGTTCGGAAACGGATTGAACGGAATCAGGTTGAACTTGCAGGGCACGTCGCGCACCAGCGCGGTGAGCTCGCGCGCGTGCTCGGCGCCGTCGTTGACGTGGTCGAGCATCACGTATTCGAAGGTGACGAAGTCGCGCGGCGCCTTTTCGATGTAGCGCAGGCAGGCGGCCAGCAACTCGGCCAGCGGATATTTGCGGTTGATCGGAACCAGGCGGTCGCGCAGCGCGTCGTTGGGCGCGTGCAGGCTCACCGCAAGCGCCACCGGGCAGGCGTCTCGCAGGCGGTCGAGCGCCGGGACCAGCCCCGAGGTCGACAAGGTCACGCGGCGGCGCGACAGGCCGTAGGCATTGTCGTCGAGCATGATCTGCAGCGCCGCGACGACGTTGTCGAAATTGGCCAGCGGCTCGCCCATGCCCATCATCACCACGTTGGTGATCGGATGGCGGCCGTGCTCGACCCAGGGCGCGGCGATGCCGTCGGCGAGCAGCGCGCGATTGGCGTGCCACAGTTGGCCGATGATCTCGCCGACGGAGAGGTTGCGGTTGAAGCCCTGCTTGCCGGTCGAGCAGAATGCGCAGTCCAGCGCGCAGCCGGCTTGCGACGAGACGCACAGGGTGCCGCGATCGGTTTCGGGGATGTAGACGGCCTCGATCGCGTTCGCGTTGCCGACGTCCAGCAGCCACTTGCGTGTGCCGTCAGCCGCGGTCGAGTCGCGAACGACCGACGGGGCGCGGATCTCGGCATCGCGCGCGAGCGCCTCGCGCGTCGCCTTGGCAAGGTCGCTCATCGAATCGACGCTGTCGGCGAGCCGATGATGGACCCAGCGCAGCGCCTGCTTGGCGCGAAACGGCTTTTCCCCGCGTTCGGCGAAAAACGCCGCCATCGCGGCGGAGTCGAAATCCAGCAGATTGACCATTTGCGACATCAGCGGCGGTAGATGCTCATCGCGGGAAAGAAATAGGCGATTTCGACGCTGGCCGTTTCAGGGGCATCCGAGCCGTGGACCGCGTTGGCATCGATCGATTGAGCGAAATCGGCGCGGATCGTTCCCGCGGCGGCCTTCTTCGGGTCGGTCGCCCCCATCAGCTCGCGATTTCTCATGATGGCATTATCGCCCTCGAGCACCTGGATCATCACCGGGCCGGAAATCATGAATTCGACCAGGTCCCGGAAAAAAGGCCGCTCGCGATGGACGGCGTAAAAGCCTTCCGCGTCGGCGCGCGACAACCAGGCAAGCCTCGCCGCGACTATCTTGAGCCCGGATTGCTCGAAGCGCGAGTAGATCTGGCCGATGACGTTCTTGGCCACCGCGTCGGGTTTGATGATCGAAAGGGTCCGTTCTACCGCCATGCGCTTGGCTCCGACGACGTTTCAAATAAACTCAAAATTATACCATCGGAATGGCCCTGGCGCCGACGCGGGGATCGCTGCGAATGCCGGGTGGAAGGCTAGGGCGGGCACCCGGATCGAAGCCCGCGCCGCGCCCGGCGGGTCCGCCGTCAGAACGAGCGCGGCAGGCCGAGTACGTGCTCGGCGACGTACGACAGGATCAGGTTGGTCGAAATCGGCGCGACCTGGTAGAGCCGTGTCTCGCGGAATTTGCGCTCGACATCGTATTCGCAGGCGAATCCGAAGCCGCCGTGCGTCTGGAGGCAGACGTTGGCGGCCTCCCACGATGCCTTGGCCGCCAGGTATTTGGCCATGTTGGCCTGCGGGCCGCAGGCCTGGTTGGCGTCGAAGCGCCGGCAGGCCTCGAAGCGCATCAGGTTGGCGGCCTCCATTTCGACGTAGGCCTCGGCGATCGGAAACTGCACCCCCTGGTTCTTGCCTATCGGCCGATTGAACACGCGCCGCTCGTTGGCGTACGCGGTGGCACGATTGATGAACCACCAGCCATCGCCGATGCATTCGGCGGCAATCAGCGTGCGCTCGGCGTTGAGTCCGTCGAGGATGTAGCGGAAGCCCTTGCCTTCCTCCCCGATCAGCGTGTCGGCATCGATTTCGAGAGCGTCGAAAAAAAGCTCGTTGGTTTCGTGGTTGACCATGTTCGCGATCGGTCGCACGGTAAGACCCTTGCCGATCGCCTGGTGCAGGTCGACCAGAAAGATCGACATGCCTTCGGCGCGCCGGCTCACCTCGGACAACGGCGTCGTTCGCGCCAGCAGGATCATCAGGTCCGAGTGCTGGACGCGCGAGATCCACACCTTCTGGCCATTGACGACGTAGCGATCCGCCTTTTTCACGGCGGTGGTCGAAAGCTGCGTCGTGTCGGTGCCGGTCGTCGGCTCGGTCACGGCCATCGACTGCAGCCGCAACTCGCCGCTGGCGATCTTCGGCAGATAGCGGCGCTTCTGCTCGTCGGAGCCGTGCCGCAGCAGCGTGCCCATGTTGTACATCTGGCCGTGGCACGCCCCGGCGTTGCCGCCGTTGCGATTGATCTCTTCCATGATGACCGA
>DATASF010000146.1:0-27251 GCA_036269335.1 Casimicrobiaceae bacterium | reverse complement strand
TCATTCAATTCTGTGTCGCTGGATCCGCCGTTGATCGTCTGGAGCCTGGCCCGCCATTCGCGCAGCCTCGCAGCGTTCGAAAGCGCCTCGCGCTACGCGGTCAGCGTGCTGGGCCAGGATCAGGTCGAGCTCGCCCACCGGTTTTCACGCCCCCACGTCGATCGCTTCGCCGGCGTCGACTTCCGGCTTGGCGCCGCCGGCGCGCCGCTGATCGAGGGCGCGGTCGCGTGGCTCGAATGCCGGCATCACGCCCTGCATCCGGCAGGCGATCACATGCTGTTCATCGGCGAAGTGGAAGCCTGCGCCTTTCGAGCCGCGGCGCCGCTGGTCTGGCACGGCGGCAAATACCTGCCGGCGGCCGGCCAGTAGCGCGCGCTTCCGCCCGCCTCGCGCGGAGCGTCGGCCGCAGCGCTAGGCCGCCTTGCTCGCCTGGAACAGCGCGTGGACCTTGCGAAACACCGGGCCCGGCGTGCCGCCGCCGAAAGGCCGCCCGTCGAGCGAAGTGACGGCGAGCACTTCCTTGGTCGACGACGACAGCCACATCTCGTCGGCCGTCAGCGCCTCGTCCTTCGGCACCGCGCGCACCTCGATCGGAAGGCCGCCTTCGCGCGCCAGCTCGAACGCGACGTCGTAGGTGACCCCTGGAAGGATCTGGTTGTCCTTCGGCGGCGCGACGATGACGCCGTTGCGCACCAGCAGGACGTTCGATGCCGAGGCTTCGGTCAGATAGCCGTTGCGGAACAGCACGGTCTCGGTCGCGCCGGCGTCGACGGCCATCTGGCGCGCGAGCACATTGCCCAGCAATGAGATCGTCTTCAGATCGCAGTGCAACCAGCGCTCGTCGACGGCGGTCACGACCGCGACGCCGCCCTCGATCTGCTCGCGCGACGGCAGCGCGAGCGGGTTGCTCATCATGAACACCGTCGGCGCGACGCCGGTGGGAAAGGCGTGGTCGCGCTTGGCCGCGCCGCGCGTGACCTGAAGGTAGACGCCCTGGTCGGCGAACGCCATCCGTCCGATCAGCCCGGCGATGATCGCTTCCCACTCGGCGTCGGTGTGCGGATTGGCCAGCCGGATGCCGTCGAGGCTGCGTTGCAGCCGCGCCAGATGCTGCCGCAGCCGGTAAGGGCGGCGCCCGTACACCGGTACCAGCTCGTAAACGCCGTCGCCGTAGATAAATCCGCGATCGAGCACCGAAACCTTGGCGTCTTCGAGCGGAAGAAACTGGCCGTTGAGATAGACGGTCACGATTGGCCTTTCGCTGCGGAAATTGGAGGTCGCGTCATTTGAACCAAAGGCGCATGGTGTCCCAGGCGCGGCCGAACAGGCTCGCCGGCGCCACGTCGGCGAGCGCCAGCAGCGGATAGGCGTCGACCGGTTTGCCGTCGAGCGTGACCTTGACCGTTCCCACCGGCTGTCCCTTGACCACCGGCGCCAGCAGCGGCTCGACCGCTTCCAGCGACAGCTTGAGATTCTGCGCCTGTCCCTTGGGCAAGGTGACGTAGCGGTCGACGACGAATCCGGCCGGCACCGTCTGCTCGGCGCCTTTCCAGACGCGCAACGAGCTGACCGGCTTTCCGCTCTGGTAGAGCTGCACCGAATCGTAGAACTGGAATCCGTAGTTCAAAAGCTTCTGCGCTTCGATCGCGCGTGCGGCCTCCGACCCGGCCCCGAGGACGACCGCGAGCAGCCGGCGCTGCCCGCGCTTGGCCGATGCGATCAGGCAGAACCCGGCGGCATCGGTGTTGCCGGTCTTCATCCCGTCGACGTACGGATCGGTCCACAACAGCCGGTTGCGGTTCGGCTGCGTAATGTTGTTGTAGCGGTACTCCTTGATCGAATACAGCGGGTAATACTCGGGAAAATCGCGGATCAGCGCGGCCGCGAGCAGCGCGAGATCGTTTGCCGTCGACGTTTCCTTCGGCGCCGGCAGGCCGGTCGCGTTGACGAAGCGGGTGTTCCTCATGCCCAGCCGCGCCGCTTCGCGATTCATCCGCTCGGCGAACGCATCCTCCGATCCGGCGACGGTTTCGGCCAGCGCGATGCTCGCATCGTTGCCCGACTGGACGATCACGCCGTGCAGCAGCTCGTCGACGCTCACCGCCTTTTTCGGCTCGATGAACATGCGCGAGCCCTCGGCGCGCCAGGCCCTTTCGGACACGTTGACCATCTGCGAAGGCATGAGCTCTTTTTCCTTCAGCGCGCGAAAGGTCAGATACGCGGTCATCAGCTTGGTCAGCGACGCGGGCTCGCGCGGCGCATCGGCGTTGTCGGCGACCAGCGTCTGGCCGCTCACCAGGTCGACCAGCACATACGCCTTGGCCGCGATCGACGGCGGGGGAACAGCGGCGGGAAGAACACTCTCTGCGATCGCCGGACCGGCAAGCAGGGCGAACGCGAAGAGCAGCAGTCGTCGATATCGGGGAGGCATGGAGAAACGTGCGTGCAGTCGCGCATTATAACGCGGCGCCTCGGGCGGACTGGCGCACCGCGGCGCCATGCGCTCTAATCGCGGTAACGACGGTGTATCAGGAGAAGGCGATGCGTGCATCGACCCGCTTGTGTCTTGTTGCGATCAGCTCGCTCGTCGTCGGCGCCTGCGCGGCACCTCCGGTGCCGCCGGCGACACAGCGTCAGCCCGCCGATATCGCACGCGACTCGCTGGCGGGATCCGAGCTCGCGTTTGCAAAGCACTCGGTCGAGTACGGCATGCGCGCCGCGTTCCTCGAGTACTTCGCCGACGACGGCGTCAACTTCTCGCCCGACCCGGGCAATACCCGCGCGCGCTTCCGCGCCCGGCCCGACGCCATCGAACCGTTCGTCCTCGAATGGCATCCTGCCGTCGCCGCGGTGGCGCGCGCCGGCGATCTCGGATTCACCACCGGCCCGTATGCGATCACCGGCCGCGCGCCGGCGGTGCGCGAGCCGGCGCAGGGCATGTTCTTTTCGGTGTGGCGCCGGCAACCGGACGGCAGCTGGCGGGTCATCGTCGACGGCGGCGTGCCGACACGCGCGCCGGTGCCCGACGCGGCGTTCGGCGGCGATCCGCAGCCGCTGATATCGGTCGCGACAGCCGGCGGCGCGGCCGGCCAAAAGGCCTTGTTCGATCTGGAAGCCCAGCCGCTGTTCGGCGAAGCGACGCCGGCGGCAAACGGCTACGCGGCACTGCTGGCCGACGAGGCTCGACTGGTCATCGGGCCGACGCCGCCCGCGCTGGGCCGCGACGCGATCGTCGCGCGGCTCGCCGAGCGCGAGCTCAAGTTTCGATGGGAGACGCTGGCCGCCGGCGTATCACGCTCCGACGACCTGGGCTACAGCTACGGCCGGTTGCATTTTCTCGGCGCCCGCGCCAAGGCGCCGGGCTATTACGTCCACGTCTGGATGCGCGATCGAGGCGGACACTGGCGCATCGTCGCCGAACTGATGCTGCTGCCCGACGCCGACGGTTGAAATCGACGCCGTCGCGATTGCGCGACTAGCGGACGACAAGCCGGCGTCGATCGATCTCGGTGTGCACGCCGTCGACGTTGACGACGAACGTCCGCACGCCGAGGCTGCCGGCGGCGAGCGCCTGCGCCGGCAGGCTCGCGGCGAATCCCGGCAGCTCGACGTCGGGATAGCTCGGAAAATACAGCGCCAGCGGCTCGCCCCGCGCTCCGGCATATCGCAGTCCGTAGGCGGCCCGATAGACTTCGCCCCCGTCGGCGACCAGCTCGACGCGGGCGACGCCGCGCGGATCAAGCGCCCAACCGACGAATTGGACCGCGCCGTCGGGCACCTGGTTTTGCTTCGGCCGATCGACGATGCCGGTGGCCAGCGGCGTCGCGGCGATGGTTCCGCGCAGCGCGACGTAGCCGAGCGCCGCGATCGCGAGTGACGCGGCGACGACGGGCAGCGTCGCCGGAGCATCGGTCGCAACCCCGTCGCGGCGGCGCGCCGGCAGCGGTAGCGCGAGCAAGGCGCCGGCGGCGATCAGCAAGGTCGCGGCCAGGCAAGGCGCCGCCAGTTGCGCGTGGCGCGGAATTTCGACATAGCCGTCGCCGAGGATCGAGGTGAGTATCGCGTACCACGCCGTCGCGGTCAGCGCGTAGACGATCAGCGCGAAAGAGCGGGGTCTTCCTCGGATCGACGCCGGCAGCGTCGCGCAGGCGCTTGCGATCAGCAACGCCAGCGAGCCGCCGAGGATCCATGCGAATGCCTGCCGTGGCAGCGCGGTGACCACCGTCGCGAGACTGATCCCCGCCGGGCCCGCGACGGCGTGCACCTCCTGGCCGCCGGCGAAATCGCGTCCCGCGACGCTGCCGAGATAGCCCAGACGCCAGTCCTGCAATTGCGGAAGGCCGCGCAACACTGCGCGCGCGATCGTCCCGGGCTCGGCGAACGCCAGCCCGGCCAGCTCGCGCCGCGGCATCGCCAGTGCCTCGGGACAGGTTGCGGCAAGCGACTCGCCCATGGTTTCGTACCAGCTCGCGCCGGACGATTGCAGGCACCGCGGTGGCAAGCCGAGCCTGGCGGCCGTGCGCGCCTGGTCGCGCGAAGCCGGCAGGATCGCGCCCAGCACCACGTCGGCGTTGTTCGCCGCGGTGATCGTCGCGGGCCGGGCCATCAGCGCCTGCGCAAGCGCGATCGCAAGCGCCCACAGCACCAGCCCCCATGCGGTCCTGCGCGCCGGCCGCCACAGCGAAATCAACACCGGCAGCGCGAGCACGGCCGGCAGCAGCAGATGCTGCTGTCGCGACAGTCCCAGCACGGCGAGGCTGCAGGCGAAGCCGAAGATCGCCCAGCGCGGCGGCGCCGGCGGCTGCTCCGAGTCGCGGACGACCAGCGCCGGCAGGAGTCCGATCGAGGCGTAAGCTCCGAGCAATGCGCCGAACTCGGTATAGAGCGTATTGAGCCAGAGCGTGGTCATCGGATCGGCCAGCACGATCGCGAAAACCGCCGCATTGGCGAGCGCCCAGGACGGCCGCCGCTTGAGCGCGGCGTCGAGACCGAGCGCCACCAGGATCAGCAGCGCACCCTTGACCGCCCCCACGATGCGCAGGTCGACGGGGCCGTCGCGCGGGGCGATCGCCAGCGCCGCGGCGACAAAGGCGAGCTCGGTGCTGCGATAGCATTCGGCTGGTCTCGGCTCACCGCGAACGTAATGCGCGACCGGTGCCTGCGGATGCGCTTCGTAGCGCGCCGGCTCCGGAAGATCGGGCCAGAGGCCGAAGCAGGCCGAGGTCCGTCCCATGTCGAACTGGTTGGCATAGCCCAGCATCGGCGACGCGGTAACGACGACCGCAATCCGCCAGGTGCCCAGCGCGAGCAATACGAGCGCCGCGAACCGCGCCACGGTGCGAGAGCGCTCAGGCATCATAGGGCCAGGATCGTGAACGACGAGTGCGGCGCGGCGCGCATTCGTGCTGGAGAAGTCGGCCTTGGGGGCGCGGGCGGCGAAGGGGGACGATTATGCATTATTGGCAACTTCTGCGGCCGCAGCAATGGATCAAGAACGCGTTCGTCTGGGCCGGCTTCCTGTTCGCGCGGGCGTGGCACGATACCGCCCTCGCGGAGGAGGTCGCACTCGCCTTTGTCGCGTTCTGTCTGCTGGCGAGCGCCGTCTACATCGGCAACGACTGGCTCGACCGCGTCGCCGATCGTGCGCATCCGACCAAGCGCGATCGGCCGCTCGCCAGCGGCCGGGTGGGCGGCGCCGCGGCGGCATCGCTCGCGATCGCCCTGGCGCTCGCCGGCCTGGCGCTCGGCGCCTGGGTCGGCGCGACACTCTGCGCGGTGCTCGTCGCCTATCTCGTCTTGAACTTCATGTACTCGGTTCTGCTCAAGCGCATCGTCATCGTCGATGTCTTTGCGCTCTCGCTCGGATTCCTGCTGCGGATCCTGGCCGGGACCGTCGGCGTCGGCATTGCGCCGTCGCCATGGCTGTTGATGTGCGGGCTGATGCTCACGCTGCTGCTCGGCTTCGGCAAACGCCGCGCAGAGGCCGCCGTCGACGGCGCATCGGCTGGGCGCGCCGTACTCGCCGAATATTCTCCGGCGCTGCTCGACCGGCTGATCGTGGTCTGCGTCAGCGGCACGCTGATCGCATACAGCCTCTACACGATCAGCCCGCAGACGATCGCGCTGCACGGCAGCGCCAATCTGGTGTACACGGTGCCGATCGTCACCTACGCGCTGTTTCGCTATCTCTATCTGCTCGGCGACGGGCGCGCCGCCGAAGATCCGAGCGGCTTGTTCTCGGGCGACCGGCATCTGCAGGCGGCAGCGCTGGCATGGGTCGTCACGGTCGTCTGGATCCTGCGTTAGCCGCGGCACAGGCGCCGCGATAGCCGTCAGTAGCCGACGAAATCGAAGTCGATCTCGGGCTTGCGGCCCGAAACCAGGTCGGCGATCGCCTTGCCCGAACCCGCGGCCATCGTCCATCCGAGCGTGCCGTGGCCGGTATTCAGATAGAGGTTCGGGTAGCGCGTCCTGCCGATCAGCGGAACGTTCGACGGCGTCGCCGGCCTCAACCCCGTCCAATATTCGACCCGCGTCGGGTCGATCGCGCCGCCGAACCATTCGACCGCGCGGCGCGTCAGCGCTTCGCAGCGCACGGCATTGAGGTCGAGATTGTAGCCGGAGAGCTCCGCGGTTCCCGCTGCGCGCAGCCGATTGCCAAGGCGCGTGAACACGATTTTCTTGGCGTCGTCCGTGACGCTGACCGACGGCGCGACGGCTATGTCGACGATAGGCAGCGTGGCCGAATAGCCCTTGGCCGGATAGACGGGCACGTGCACGCCAAGCGGCGCCAGAAGGCGCGGCGTGTAGCTCGACAGGCAGACGACATAGGCGTCGGCGCTTAGCAGCTGGCGGCGCGACTCGCCGTCGGCGGTCGCGGCGTGCGTGACGACGCCGGAGACGGCTCCGCCCTCGACATCGATCGAATCGATCGTCACGCCGAAACGAAACACGACGCCGCGCGCGAACGATCGCGCGGCGAGTCCCTGCGTGAACTTGCGGGCATCGCCGCTTTCGTCGCTCGCCGTGTAGGTCCCGCCGACGATCCAGTCGCGCTTTGCCGCGAGCGCGGGCTCGATCGCGACGCATTCGGCCGCGGTCTTGACGTCCCGAGCGATGCCGTAGCTGCGCACCAGCTCCGCCGCGGCCACGGCCTCGTCGTAATCGGCACGGTCGGTGTAGATCTGCAGGATGCCGCGCTGCAGGTCGTCGTAGGCCAGCATCGTCGTCGCGCGAAGCTCGCGCAGCATCTCGCCCGAATACTTGCTGATCGCGAGTATCTGCAGCATGTTGCGCCGCGTGCGCCACGGCAGGCACTCGAGCAGGAACTGCGCGCCCCAGCGCCACTGCTGCCAGTCGAGCCGCGGCCGGAACAGCAGCGGCGCATCCGGCTGGCCCAGCCATTTGAGGATCTTCCATGGCGCCGCGGGAGTGGCCCACGGCTCGACGTGCGAAACCGAGATCTGGCCGCCGTTGGCGAACGACGTCTCGAGGCCCGCGACGCGCTGCCTGTCGATCACCGTGACTTCGTGGCCCAGTTCGCGCAAGTACCAGGCCGACGTCGTGCCGACGACTCCGGCGCCGAGAACGAGGACCCTCAAGTCGCGGCCTTCAGGCGTAATCCGCCAGCGGCACGCAGCTGCAGAACAGATTGCGGTCGCCGTAGACATTGTCGGCACGGCCGACCGGCGGCCAGTACTTGTGCTCTTTGAGCCCCGGTACCGGATAGGCGGCCTGCTCGCGCCCGTACGGATGCGTCCAGTCGCTGGTGAGCAGGCTCGCGGCGGTATGCGGCGCGTTCTTGAGCATGTTGTCGTGGCGGTCCATCCGGCCCTGCTCGATGGCGCGGATTTCCGCGCGTATCGCGATCATCGCGTCGACGAAGCGGTCTATTTCGGCCTTCGACTCGCTTTCGGTCGGCTCGATCATCAGCGTGCCGGGAACGGGGAAGCTCATCGTCGGCGCATGAAATCCGTAGTCGATCAGTCTCTTGGCGACGTCGTCGACGGTGACCTCGCTGTTGTCCTTCAGCGGGCGCAGGTCGACGATGCATTCGTGCGCGACCAGGCCGCCCGGCCCCGAGTACAGCACCGGGTAATGCGGCGCGAGACGCTTCGCGATGTAGTTCGCCGCCAGGATCGCCGACTCGGTCGCGGCCCGCAAGCCGTCGCCGCCCATCATCGCGATGTACATCCACGAGATCGGCAGGATGCTCGCGCTTCCATACGGCGCCGCCGACACCGGTCCGATGCGCTCGGCGCCGGCGTCGACGCTGCCCTGCAGGATCCGGTGGCCGGGCAGGAAGCGCGCCAGATGGGCAGCGACGGCGACCGGACCGACGCCGGGTCCGCCGCCGCCGTGCGGAATGCAGAAGGTCTTGTGCAGATTCAGATGCGAGACGTCGGCGCCGAATTCGCCGGGCGCGGCCAGCCCGACCAGCGCATTGAGGTTGGCGCCGTCGACGTATACCTGGCCGCCGTGGGCGTGGACGATGTCGCAGATGTCGCGGATGCCGGCTTCGAACACGCCGTGGGTCGACGGGTAGGTCACCATGATCGCCGCCAGGTCGGCGCGATGCGCGGCGGCCTTGGCCTCGAGATCGGCAAGGTCGACGTTGCCTTCGCGGTCGCACGCGACGACGACGACCCGCATGCCGGCCATCTGAGCCGAGGCGGGATTGGTGCCGTGTGCCGACGCCGGAATCAGGCAGACATCGCGATGCCCTTCGCCGCGCGACGCGTGGTAGGCCTTGATGATCAGCAATCCGGCGAACTCGCCCTGCGAGCCCGCGTTCGGCTGCAGGGAGACCGCCGCGTAGCCGGTGACCGCGCAGAGCATGCGCTCGAGGCCGGCGATCATCTCGCGGTAGCCGACGGTCTGGTTGGCCGGCGCGAACGGGTGCATGTGGGCGAACTCGCGCCAGGTCACCGGGATCATTTCGAGCGTCGCATTGAGCTTCATCGTGCACGAGCCCAACGGGATCATCGCGCGGTCGAGCGCGATGTCCTTGTCGGCGAGGCGCCGCAGATAGCGCAGCATCGCCGTCTCGGAGTGATAGCGATTGAACGTCGGATGCGTGAGAAACGGCGTCGTCCGATGCAAGGCTGGCGGCCAGGCGTCGACGACCGTCGGCTCGATCGCGTCGAAATCGGGCAGCGCGGCGCCCTCGGGCGCGAAGATCGTCCACAGCAGGCGGACCCGGTCGCGCGTCGTCGTTTCGTCCAGCGATACGCCGATGTGGGTCGGGTCGATCCGGCGCAGATTGACGTGCGCCGCCGTGGCGAGCTCGTGAATCGTGCCGGTGCGCGCGCCGGTGGCGATCGTCAGCGTATCGAAAAAGCTCTGGTTGACCGGATCGAGACCGAGTTGCTTCAGCCCCGCGCGCAGGACGCCGGTCAGTCGGTGCACGCGCGCGGCGATCGTCGACAGGCCCTGCGGCCCGTGATAGACGGCGTACATGCTGGCGATGACCGCGAGCAGCACCTGCGCGGTGCAGATGTTGGACGTCGCTTTTTCGCGGCGGATGTGCTGCTCGCGCGTCTGCAGCGCCAGGCGATACGCGGGATCGCCGTTGGCATCGACACTGACGCCGACCAGCCGCCCGGGAAGACTGCGCTTGAATTCGTCGCGCGTGGCGAGAAACGCGGCGTGCGGGCCACCGAAGCCCATCGGCACGCCGAAGCGCTGGCTCGAGCCGACGACGACGTCGGCGCCCCATTCGCCGGGCGGAGTCAGCATCGTCAACGCGAGCAAATCGGTCGCGGCGATCACCAGCGCCCCTTTGGCGTGCAGCCTGGCGGTGAGCTCGCGGTAGTCGCGCACGTCGCCGTCCGCGCCCGGGTATTGCAGCATGACCGCGAAGCAGTCGGCGTCCGCCGCCGCATCGGCCGGTCCGACGGTGACGGCTATATCCAGCGGGGCAGCCCGGGTCCGCACGACATCGATCGTCTGCGGCAGCACGTCGGCGGCGACGTATATCGTCGCGCTCGAGTGCTGGCTCACGCGCCTGCACAGCGCCATCGCTTCGGCCGCGGCGGTCGCTTCGTCGAGCATCGAGGCATTGGCGATCGCCATCGCGGTAAGGTCGCAGATCATCGTCTGGAAATTGACCAGCGCCTCGAGCCGTCCCTGCGAGATTTCCGGCTGGTATGGCGTATACGCGGTGTACCAGGCGGGATTCTCGAGCACGTTGCGCAGTATCACGCCGGGCGTGTAGGTGCCGTAGTAGCCCTGGCCGATGTAGGTCGTATAGACGCGGTTCTTCGCCGCCAGGCCGCGCAGTTCCTCGAGCGCCTCCTCCTCGCCTTTGGCTGCCGGCAGCGCCAGCGGCTTGCGGTTCCTTATCGCCGCCGGCACGATCGCGTCGATCAGCGCGCCTCGGGTGGCGAACCCGAGCGTGCGCAGCATCGCCGCCTGGTCCGCGTCGTCGGTGCCGATGTGCCGGTCGACGAAGCCGCGGTGCTGCTCGAGTTCGCGCAGGCTGCGGCGCGAGCGTGTGCCCGGTGCCGGTCCGGGATCATTCATCGCCATTGGTCCTCCGGCCTCGATCAGGATTCGCCCGCCGCCGCGATGTAGCCGGCTGCGTCGAGCAGCTTGGCCACGTCGCTCGGATTGGCGGGTTTCAGACGGTACAGCCAGTTGGCGTAGGCGTCGGCATTGACCTTTTCCGGCGCGGCGACGACCGCGTCGTTGACCGCGATCACGACGCCGGCGACCGGTGCGTAGACGTCGGAGGCGGCCTTGACCGATTCGACGACCGCAGTGGCTTCGCCGGCCTTCAGCGTTTTGCCGACCGCGGGCAACTCGATGAAAACGAGGTCGCCCAGCGCCTGCTGCGCGTGATCGGTGATGCCGGTGGTAATCGTGCCGTCGGGTTCGCTGCGGACCCATTCGTGACTTGCGGTGTACTTGAGCTCGGCGGGTACGTTCATCGGATAAAGCTCCATGCGAGAGTGGTCGATGGGAACGGGCTGCTTGACATCTGATCCGGGGCCGGTCAGTCGATCAGGCTCTTGCCGTTGCGCACGAACGGCGGCTTGACCACGCGCGCGGCCAGCGGCTTGCCGCGCACGTCGACGTGTACGATGTCGCCCGGCGCGACCCCGACCGGCAAGCGAGCCAGCGCGATCGAGCGGCTCAGCGTCGGCGAGTAGGTGCCGCTGGTGACTTCGCCGTCGCCGTGTGCGGTTTTTACCGGCTGATGGCTGCGCAGTATCCCGCCCTGGCCCTGCAAGACCAGGCCCGCGAGCTGCCGCGACGGATGCGCGGCGAGCAGCGCGGCCTTGCCGACGAAGTCGCGGGGGCTCGTCAGGTCGACGGTCCACGCAAGGCCGGACTCCAGCGGGTTGACGGCCTCGTCCATATCCTGTCCGTACAGATTCATTCCCGCTTCCAGGCGCAGCGTGTCGCGCGCGCCGAGACCACAGGCTTTGACGCCCGCGGCTTGCAAGGCCTGCCAGAAGGCGGGCGCGAGCGCGGCCGGCAGCGTGATCTCGAAGCCGTCCTCGCCGGTGTAACCGGTGCGCGCAATCAAATACTCGCCGGCCTGCACGGCATTGAACGGCTTCAGCGATTCGCTGGCCGCCCGCGCCGCGGGCAGGACCGCCCAGACGCGCTCGCGCGCCAGCGGCCCTTGCACCGCGATCATCGCCAGGTCGCGCCTCGGGGTCAGCTTGAGTTGCGGAGCGCGCTCGGCGATGAGCGCGCCGAGCCAGGAGAGATCCTTGTCCGCCGTGGCCGCGTTGACGACCAGGCGGAACCAGTTTTCGTCGAGGAAATAGACGATCAGATCGTCCAGGACGCCGCCGTCGGGGCGCAGCAGGCACGAGTAGAGCGCCTTGCCCGGCGCCGTCAGCTTGTCGACATTGTTGGCGAGCGCCCCGCGCAGAAAGTCGCGCGGACCGATTTCGGCCGGCGGCTCGCGCGGCTCGATGTCGACCGCAAGCATATGCGAGACATCGAACATGCCCGCAGCGCGGCGCACCGCGTGGTGCTCGTCGATCTGCGACCCGTAGTGGACCGGCATATCCCAGCCGCCGAAATCGACCATCCGGGCGCCGGCGGCGCGATGGATCGCATGGAGCGGGGTGTGCTTGAGCAACGCGCCTCCCAGGAAGCAAAAAGGGCGAGGCCGTGATTTCGGCTTCGCCCCGTCTGTCCTTTTTACCTGAGAGATTGCGGCCTTCGCCTCTCGGCTGAAAGTCGGTGCCCCTTCGGTGGGCCGCTGCATCGAACGCGCGGCCGCTCTCCAGAATGACTTACAGCTCGCGCAGTCCTTTTGCCTGAGCGATCGCGGGAGTTACGCCTTCGGCGGCAGCCGGTCCAAGGTGTGGCTGCCCTCTCCTGCAACGAGCCGGGCAAGCTTACCGGCCGCGTCGGCCGCTGTCAAAAAGGCCGTAGACGCTCCTCGGCGATGTTGGCGATTACTTCTTCAGCGTCAGGAGCCAGCCGACCAGGGTCTTGATGTCGGCGTCGCTGACCTGCGTGTTCGGCGGCATCGGGGTCGGGCCCCAGACGCCGCTGCCGCCTTTTTTCACCTTGTCGCTGAGCTTGGCCAGCGCATCCTTGTCGCCCTTGTATTTGGCAGCGACGTCCTGGTAGGCGGGGCCGACGACCGCCTTGTCGATCGCGTGACAGGCGGAGCAGCCGTCCTTTTGCATCAACGCCTGCGCGGCGGCGTTGTCCAGCGCGGCGTGCGCGTTGCCGGCGGCGAACAGGACGGTGGCGAGCGCGATGGCGTGGCGTTTCATTTTGTCTCCGTACGCTGGTGGCAGGTCGGTCGCCATGGTACTGGAACGTCGCCGGCGCCGCCAAGCGCGCGCGTTTTCAGGACGGCAAAGCCGCGTCGAGGTCGGACAGTGCGTGCATCGGCGGCAAGCACACGGTGCCGCGGCAAAGCCAGGCGGTCACCGGGCCGCCGGCCGCTTGATGCGGCTTGGCGAGCCCACCCGGCAATTCCTGTTGGCGCGACAGGTCGAGCGTCCAGAGCGACGGACGATAACGGCGTTCGACGTCGCGCTGCCACGCCAGACAGGCGGCGGGCTCGCCGCGCAGCAACAGCATGGACGGCGGCTCGAGGCAGGCTTCGAGCGCGATCAGCAGCGACGAAAAGCCGGCAGGGCGGGCGGCGAGCTCGCGCCCGAATGCGCGCACCGTGCGATCGGCGCTGTCCAGATAGCGCGGCTCCGATAGCCAGTGGCCTAGCGCAATCAGCGCCTGCGCGGCGATGCCGTTGCCGGCCGGCGTCGCGTTGTCGTGTCCAGGCTTCGGCCGCAACAGTAGGCTTTCGTGGTCGTCGCTGGTGAAAAAGAATCCGCCGCCGGCGCGATCCTCAAATCGGCCGAGCAAGGCGTCGGCGATCTCGATCGCCCACGCCAGATCCTGCGGGCGAAATTCGCTTTGCAGCAGCTCGACCATTGCCGCGAGCAAAAAAGCGTGATCGTCGAGATAGGCATTCAGGTGCGCGCGACCGTCTTTGTACGTCGCAAGCAGCCGCCCGTCGCGCCACATTGTGCGGCGGATGAAGTCCGCCGCCTGCTGCGCATCCGATAGCCACGCAGACTCGTCGAACACGCGCGAAGCGCGCGCCAACGCTGCGATCATCAGCGCGTTCCACGAGCAAAGGAGCTTGTCGTCGCGGCCCGGGCGGACGCGCGTCCCGCGCGCCACCAGCAGCCTGGCGCGCGCCGCCTCCAGGCGCGCCTCGACCTCGGGCAGCGGCAACGACAACTCGCGCGCGACCTGCTCCAGCGGCGCCGTGACCCGGAGGTGCCATGCCGCGTGCTCGAAGTTCGGCGCGCGATCGAGGCCCCAGTGCCGCGCGGCGACCGCGTATTCCGCCGGATCGAGCACCGCCTTCACCTGATCGGGCGTCCATACGTAGAACTTGCCTTCCTCGTGCTCGCTGTCGGCGTCGAGGCTCGAATAGAACCCGCCGTCCGGCGCGCGCATTTCCGACTGCAGCCACGCGACGATCCCGCGCGCGGTTTTCTCGAACGCAGGCTCGCCAGTCTCGCGCCATGCATCGGCGTAGAGCGCGAGCAGCGCCGCGTTGTCGTAGAGCATTTTTTCGAAGTGGGGAATCGTCCATTCGCCGTCGACGCTATAGCGGGAGAACCCGCCCGCGAGCTGGTCGTGGATACCGCCTTCGGCCATGCGCAGCAGCGTGACGCGGACGATGCGCAGCGCGTGCTCGTCGCGGGTCGCCGCGTAACGGCGCAGGCAAAAATCGAGCTCCGCCGCGTGCGGGAACTTGGGCGCCTGGCCGAAGCCGCCGTCGACCGGGTCGAACGATTGCGCGAGCGATGCATAGGCCCTGTCCGATGCCGCCGCGGGCAGCGCCGCGTTCGCATCGGCCGGCTCCGGCAAGGTCAGCGCAAGCGCCGCCTTCAGCCGCTCGTTCTGCTCGGCGATCGCCTCGCCCTGCTCGCGGTAGGCCTGCGCGAGCTGCGGCAACAAGTCCGCGAAGCCGGTCAGGCCGTAGCGCGAGGTCTTCGGAAAATATGTGCCGCCGAAAAAAGGCTCCTGCTGCGGCGTCAGGAACATCGTCAGCGGCCAGCCGCCGCTCCGGCGCGAGAGCATCGCGTGCGCGGTCTGGTAGATCTGGTCGAGATCCGGGCGCTCTTCCCGGTCGACCTTGACGTTGACGAACAGGTCGTTCATCAGCGCCGCGACCCCCTGGTCCTCGAACGATTCGTGCGCCATCACGTGGCACCAATGGCATGCCGAATAGCCGATCGACAGCAGGATGGGCTTGTTCTCGCGCCTCGCCCGCGCCAGCGCTTCTTCGCCCCACGGATACCAGTCGACCGGATTACTCGCGTGCTGTTGCAGATAGGGGCTGGTTTCGCCCGCCAGACGATTGGGCATGTCGATGCGAAGGAACCAAAGCCCGGCCCGCGGGCTAGGGCTTGATTTCGTCGAACGCGACGCGCTCGAAATCGGCGCCGCGCTGCAGCAGGCGAGTCAGGCGGAAGCGCCGCTCGGGTCCGGAGGAGAGGGTGCGAAAGACGCGGCCGGCGTTGAACGTGCGCGGCGGCACCAGCATCGCGGGCTTTTCATCGGGTGTCGCGCCGAGGATCACCGTCGGGATCGGCGCCTCTTCGACCAGCATCGTCGTCAGCGCCCGGACCGCGATCGCCGTCGGCGAGCCGGGCCAGAGCTTGATACCCAGGGTCAGCTCATCGCCGCCGCCGAGCGCGACGTGCATCACGTGACCGCAGCGCAAGCGCTCGTCGTCGCGAACGACGACCAGCTGGTCGAGGTGCCAGCGGTACTGGCCCTCGGCGGGTCGGTGCAGGGTTGCGGCCGTCCATTCGTAATTTCCCTGCCAGCGTTCCCACGCCCACGAGCGCTCGGCCTCGTCCTTGTTGCGGTCGTAATCGGTGAGCGCGCCCAGCGTGGCCAGGTGCTGCGTGCCCTGGTACGACAGATGACCGACCAGATCCTTGCTGTTGAAGGTCTTCCCGGACACCCGAAAGTACGCGGCGCCGAGGCCGCCGGCGCAGAGCTCCAGGCCGGTTTGCGATTCGCCGCCCGCGCCACGCTTGGGCGGCAACGCGTACCAGTGCGCATCGAGCTGCGACAGCAGCGTCGTGCACGCCTCGACGGACACATCGTGCCCGAGCTGCAGCTCGGCGGGATTGGCTCCGGTGGCAAGGCGTTTCAACCTTCCGCGCACGCTCGACGCGAGCTTCGCGGGGTAGCAGTACCGCGTCGACTGGCCGCCATGCCGCGGCTCGGCCGCATGGAGCGTCGCGCCGCCCAGACCGTCGAGATCGACGATGATCACCGGCCCTTCGGTTTCCCGCTGCTGCGCGTACGGAAAGATCTTGCGCGCCCACATCGCGAGCCACCGGTCGGTCAATTCGATCTGCCGCACGGTCATGCTGCAGGGGTCGGCCAGATCGAGCAGCAGCGCGTGCGCGTAAGTCGAGTAGCACGACAGTCCGATCGCGTTCGGCATCAGGTCGTCCGAAACCGCGGTGACCGCGCACTCGAGTATTTCGGCCAGCCGGAAATACGCGTGCAATTCCTGCCAGACCGCCGCGCCCGGGGTGCGGCGGGCGAGACCGTGCACGAGTATCAGCTGCTTGCCGACCCAAAGGCCGCGCTGCAGGACCTTGGCCTTGACGCCTTGCAGCTCCGCGTCGCCTTCGAGCAGAGGCTTAAGACATGCCGAGTACTGCGCCCACAACGCCTGCCAGAGGGCGAGCGCCTGGTCGGCGGCTTCCTTTTCGCGCGCCGCGGACGGCTGCGGCTTGCCCGCGTAACGCCGCGCCAGCTCGGTATGGAGGAAGCTCACCGGCTCGCGCATCAGCTCGGCGATCCGGCCGCGCTCGCGCGGCGCGAACTCCGCCTCGCCGACCCGCCGGAGTTGGTCGAGTATCTCTTCGTAGTACCGACCGATATTGGTTACCGGCAGGGTGCGCAGCCACGTCGCGCAGCCGTCGGCGTCGGCGAAAGCGAGCTGGCCGAGGGCGGGCCGGGCCTGCGGCTGCACAGGCGTGATTGGGTTGGTCACCATGACAGCGCCATATTCGCGTGTTTATAGCACAACTGTCCCGGCGGGCGGACAGCCGGCCGCCGCACGGCGCCCGCCGGGCGCGGCAGTGTGAATAGTCGGGTTTTCCGGTGCGCAATCTGCCCGCGCGCCGGCCGGCTGAGGCGTCCAGAGTGTGTACAACAGACCAAAGGCCGGCAACCGACAACCCGTCCACGGCCAACCTGATCTGGAGACGAATATGTACATCGACTTCGCACCCAATCTGCCGCACCCGCTGATCGCGCGCGGATCGCTGCCGCGCGGGGGTTGCGAAAATCGTGAATTCAACGCGGCGGCCCGCCGGCCGCCCGGAAGTGCTCGCCGCGACGCGCCGTCGCGCCGCCACCGCTTGCCTCCAACCCGCGCTGCGCGATCCCCGCGCAGTCGCGGGGTCTTTTTCGCGCCGGGCAAGCGCCTGCTTTCGGCAGTCGTGGTCGCTGCTGCCCTGTTCACGCTTGCGGCAATGCTGGGCACGAACAAGATCGTCGACAGCGCCACCTTCATCGCCAACTCGGGGCCGCGTCTGGTCGCCTCGGCGTCCCTCACGCCGGCCCCGATCCTCGCGCTTTCGCGCTAGAACGGCCGACGCCTACACCAGCACGCGCTCGATGCCGCCGTTGTTCGCGGCCTTGACGTAATCCGGCAGCCAATCGGGTCCCAGAACGCGGCGCGCGATCTCGACGACGATGTAATCGGCGTCGGTGCCGGCATCGTCGGCAAAACGGGACAATCCCTGCAGGCACGACGGGCACGAGGTCAGGACCTTCACCTTGCCGTCGAAGCCGTCGCCGCGCAGCGCGGAGGCCCCTTTGCGCATCTCCTCCTCCTTGCGAAAACGCACCTGGGTGGAGATGTCGGGGCGCGTCGACGCCAGCGTTCCCGATTCGCCGCAGCAGCGGTCGTTCAGCGCCACCTTCGTTCCCATCAGCTCGTTGACCACCTTCAGCGGCTGGTAGGTCTTCATCGGCGTGTGGCAAGGGTCGTGGTACATGTAGCGCACGCCGGAGAGCTCGCCTTCGCCGAGCCGTACACCCTTTTCCAGCAGATATTCGTGGATGTCGAGCAGCCGGCAGCCGGGAAAGATCTTTTCGAACTCGTACTTCTGCAGCTGGTCCATGCAGGTCCCGCACGAAACCACCACCGTCTTGATGTCCAGGTAGTTGAGCGTGTTGGCGACGCGGTGAAACAGCACGCGGTTGTCGGTGATGATCTCCCGGCCCTTGTCGTCGTTGCCCGCGGAGGTCTGCGGATAGCCGCAGCAGAGATAGCCGGGCGGAAGCACGCATTGCGCGCCGACGTGGTAGAGCATCGCCTGGGTCGCGAGGCCCACCTGCGAGAACAGCCGCTCGGAGCCACAGCCGGGGAAATAGAACACCGCATCCGATTCCTCGGCGGCCCGCGACGGATCGCGGATGATGGGCACGACGCTCGAATCCTCGATGTCCAGCAGCGCCCGCGCCGAGCGCTTTGGCAAGCCGCCGGGCATCGGCTTGTTGACGAAGTGGATCACCTGCGTCACCAGCGGCGTGCCGCCGACGGTTGCCGGCGGCCGGCCGGTCTGCGCCGCGGCGAGACCGAGCCGCTTGACCACGCGATAGGCCAGCCGCTGCAGCCGGTATCCCCACACCATCATCAGCTTCCGGGACAGCTTGATCCTCGTCGGGTCGGTCGCGTTCAGGAAAAACATCGCCGCCGCGGTTCCCGGGTTGAATCTGGCATGACCCTGGCGGCGCAGCAGGTTGCGCATCGCGATCGAGACGTCGCCGAAATCGATGTCGACCGGACACGGGTTCAGGCACTTGTGACACACGGTGCAGTGGTCGGCGACATCGCCGAACTCGTCGAAATGCTTGAGCGACACGCCGCGCCGCGTCTGCTCCTCGTAGAGGAAGGCCTCGATCAGCATCGATGTCGCCAGGATCTTGTTGCGCGGGCTGTACAGCAGGTTGGCGCGCGGCACGTGGGTCGCGCACGGCTGCTTGCACTTGCCGCAGCGCAGGCAGTCCTTGATCGAGTCGGAAATCCGTCCTATCTCCGACTGCTCGAGGATCAGGCTTTCGGCGCCAAGCAGACTGAAGCTGGGCGTGTAGGCCCGCGACAGATCGGCCCCGGGCAAAAGCTTGGCGCGGTTGAACCGCCCGGCCGGATCGACTTTCCGCTTGTACGCAATGAACGGCGCAATCTCGTCGTCCGTCAGGTACTCGAGCTTGGTGATGCCGATGCCGTGCTCGCCCGAGATTACGCCGCCCAGGCTTCGCGCCAGCGCCATGATGCGTCCGACCGCGGCGTTAGCCTGCTGCAGCATCGCATAGTCGTCGGAGTTCACCGGGATATTGGTGTGGACGTTGCCGTCGCCGGCGTGCATGTGCAACGCGATGAAGACTCGTCCGTGCAGCACCGAGCGATGGATGTCAGCGCAGCGCTTGACTACCGGGGCGTACACCGCGCCGGCGAAGAATTCCTCGAGCGGCGCCTTGATCTCCGCTTTCCAGGACACGAGCTCGGCGCGGCTTTGCAGCGCGGGAAAGGTCTGGTCGAGCCGGTCGAGCAGATCCTGCCATCGAGCGCGCACGGCGGCGACCAGCGCGCGCGCCTCGTCGACCTTCGCCTCCAGCGCGTCCTGCGCCGGCGCGGCGTCGGCGTCCACGCTCCACAGCGTCGCCGGCAGCGCCCCTGCGAAGAGCGCGGAAAGCGCATCGCATAGTGCCAGCTTGTTGCCGATCGACAGCTCGATGTTGATGCGCTCGATGCCGTCGGTGTAGTCGCCGAGCCGCTCGAGCGGAATGACGACGTCCTCGTTGATCTTGAACGCGTTGGTATGCCTGGCGATCGCCGCCGTGCGGGCGCGGTCGAGCCAGAATTTCTTGCGCGCCTCGGCCGACACCGCGACGAAGCCTTCCGCGCCGCGCGCATTGCACATGCGCACGACCTCGGAGGCCGCGCGCGCGACCGCGTTGTCGCTGTCGCCGACGATGTCGCCGATCAGCACCATTTTCGGCCGGCCGTGGCGCTTCGCTTTGGTCGCGTAGCCGACCGCCTTGACGTAACGCTCGTCCAGGTGCTCGAGCCCGGCGAGCTGCACGCGTTCACCCGAAGCAGCGCCGGCGAGGCTGTCGATATAACGTTTGATCTCGACGATTGCCGGCGTCGAGTCGCGGACCTGGCCGAAAAATTCCATGCAGACGGTGCGAATCGCCGGCGGCATCGTGTGCAGGATGAAGCGCGCGGAAGTAATGATGCCGTCGCAGCCTTCCTTCTGCACCCCGGGAAGGCCGGCGAGAAACTTGTCGGTCACGTCCTTGCCCAGCCCGGTCTTGCGGAAGCTCTCGCCCGGGATGACCAGCGTCTCGGTGCGGAGCGGCGCACCGATGCCGCCGTCCGGCGCCGCCGCATGGTAGGCGAGCTCGAATGTTGCCGCGTCCGCATCGTGGATCTTGCCGACGTTGTGGCCGATCCGCGTAACCTCGAGCCACTCGGCATCCGGCGTCACCATCCGCCACGACGCGAGGTTGTCGAGCGCGGTGCCCCACAGCACCGCCTTCTTGCCGCCGGCGTTCATCGCGACGTTGCCGCCGATGCAGCTCGCGTCGGCCGACGTCGGGTCGACGGCGAAGACGAGCCCGGCGCCGTCGGCTGCGTCGATCACGCGCTTGGTGACTACGCCAGCGCCAGCGTCGATCACTGGGGTGGCGTCGCTACGACCGGGGAGCACGCTCCTTTCGATCGCCGACAGGCGCTCCAGCTTTTCGGTGTTGATCACCGCAGCTCTGGTGTCGAGCGGTACGGCGCCGCCGGTATAGCCGGTACCGCCGCCGCGCGGAATGATCGTCAGGCCGAGCTCGATGCATCCCTGGACGAGCCCGCGCACCTCGTTCTCGGTGTCCGGATGCAGCACGACGAACGGATACTCGACGCGCCAGTCGGTCGCATCGGTGACGTGCGAGACGCGCGCCAGGCCGTCGAAGGCGATATTGTCCTTGCGCGTGTAGCGCGACAGCACGCGCCGCGTACGCTTACGGAGCTCCGCCGTCTCGCGAAACGAGGTCTCGAACGAAGCGACCGCCTCGCACGCGCGGTCGATCAGGCGCCCGACTTTCGCATCGCGCACCGCGTCGTCGATCGCGCGCCGGCGCTTGTCGATCTCGGCCAGGCGATGGCGCAGCGCGCCGATCAGCAGTGAGCGGCGCTTCGGATTGTCGAGCAGGTCATCCTGCAGATACGGATTGCGCTCGACGACCCAGATGTCGCCCAGGACTTCGAACAGCATGCGCGCCGAACGTCCGGTGCGGCGCTCGCCGCGCAGTTCGACCAGCAGCAGCCACATCCGCTCGCCGAGCAGGCGGACAACGATCTCGCGGTCCGAGAACGACGTGTAGTTGTACGGGATCTCGCGCAGCCGCGGAGCATCGGCAGGCGCGTCGGAGAGCGCGGCTTCGGTATCGGCGAGAGCGTCCATCGCCGATCGATTCTACCGCATTGCAACATCGTCCAAGTGCCGCTGGACGCGCCTCGCCACGCCGCGCTTATTGCCTCGGCGTTCGCTGCGATGCGGCGGGCGGCGCCTCGTAATTGCTGCGGAACGGATTGATGTCGATGCCGCCTCGGCGGGTAAAGCGCGCATAGACGGTCAAGCGCTCGGGCCGGCATTGCGCGATCAGATCCAGGTAGATCCGCTCGACGCAGCTTTCGTGAAATGCCGCATGACGGCGATACGACAACAGATACGAGAGGAGCGAGGCGCGCTCCATCTGTGGCCCGCGGTAGCGCACGATCACGTCGGCGTAGTCGGGCTGGCCGGTAACCGGGCAGTTGGACCGGAACAGCGCGGTGGAGAGCGTCTCTTCGGCGATCGCGGAGCCGACCGCGAGCAACCCGGGATCGGGCGCGGCCGTGTCGGCCGCGGCGTTTTGGTCATCCAGCGACACGCCGGGCAACTCGGCGATGCCCGGTGCGGCAGCGATCGTTGCCGGATGCAGCACGACTTCGACCTCTGCCCGGCAGATGCGATTAAGATCGCCGGCGATCGTCTGCGCCAAACCCTCGCGCGTGGCAACGGACTCCTGCGCGAACGAGCCGAGGTAGAGCTTCAGCGACTTCGATTCGACGGTCGCGGGCGAATCCGCGGGGATGCGCAATTCGCCGATCGCCAGCTGCGGCTTGTTGCGGGCATCGAGCCACGAAATCTCGTACGCGGTCCAGAGATCGGCTCCCCGGAACGGCAGAGAGCCGCGAAGCCCGAGCGCGTCGCGCTGCGCGGCGCGATCGATCGGAAACAGCAGGCTCGGGTCGTAGCGATCGGGATAGCCGGTGGCCTTGCCGAGCGGGGACGGATCGTGTGAATTCATCGCTGGACTTCGGAATATTCGCGCCGCCCTTTGGCGCGGCGACGCGTGCGCGACGGCATCGCCGGCGACGATCGGCATGATACGCTCGAATGCACGCGCGATCATGACGGCCGCCCTTCGCACCAGCTACGACGAATTTCCCTACCAGAGCGTGCCGCTGCGGCAGACGCATCCCGACCATCTGGCGACGGTCGCTTCGCTGTTCGGTTTCGACGCTCCCGACGTCGCGCGCGCCCGCGTATTGGAGATCGGCTGCGGATCGGGCGGCAATCTGATTCCGATGGCGGCAAGCTATCCGGAATCGACCTTTGTCGGCATCGACCTGTCCGCTGTCCAGATCGCGCACGGCGCGGCCGAAATCCGGGCGCTCGGATTACGCAACATCCGCCTGCAGGCGATCGACGTCATTGCCTTCGACCAGGCGGAAGGCGCCTACGATTACATCATCGCGCACGGCATCTATTCGTGGGTGCCCGCGCCGGTGCAGGAGAAGATCCTCGCGCTTTGTGCGTCGCTGCTGGCAGCCAACGGCATCGCGTTCGTCAGCTATAACACGCTGCCCGGCTGGCGCATGCTTTCGACCGTGCGCGAGGCGATGCTCTATCACACGCGCGACGTCGACGATCCGCGGGCGCGAATCGCGCAGGCTCGCGCCACCCTCGACTTCCTCGCCGACGCGGTGCCCGATCGGGACTCGGCCTATGGCCGCCTGTTGCGGCTGGCTGCCGAGCACATCCGGCAGAAACCCGACTATTACGTCCTGCACGAATACTTGGAGGAGACGAACGAGGCGATCTACTTCGAGCAATTCGTCGAGCGGATCGGCCCCAAGGGTCTGCGCTATCTCGGTGACAGCGATGTCCGGACGATGCTAGCGCTCGGGCTGCCGGCCAAGGTCGACGCGACCTTGAACCGGATCGCACCCGGATTGATGCGCCGCGAGCAATTTCTCGATTTCATGAAGAGCCGCAGCTTTCGCCAAAGTCTGCTGATCCGGGCGGGCGCGGCACTCGACCGCAAGCTCTCGCCGGCGCGCGTGATGGCGCTGCGTGTCGCGGCGCCGGTGCGGCGCGACGAACTGCCGGTGGACGTCGGCTCGGATCGCGCCGAGACCTTTCGCTTTGCGGACGGACGAAGCGTCGAGGTGTCGAACCGCATGATCAAATCCGCGCTGGCGATCCTTGCGGCGCAATGGCCGCTTCCGATTCCCTTCGACCGATTGCACCAGGAGGCGGCTGCGGCGGTCGGAGGCGGCGCGTATGACCCGCCGGCCGAACGAGACCTCCTTGCCGCCGAGATCCTGCGCCTGCATCTGGGTGGCGCGGCCGAGCTGCATCGTGCTGCGCCGTCTTTCGTGCTGTCCGCCGGACCGCGACCCGAGGCGAGCGCCATCGCCCGGCGCGACGCGCCGCGCGGTGCGGCGAGTGCCAACCTGCGACACGAGCCGATGGTTTTGCACGAGGGCGAACGCGCGCTGCTACCACTGCTCGACGGCACGCGAACCCGCGCCGACATCGCCGCTTCGCACTGGCCGGCGTTGCCCGAACCGGAACGCCTGGCGGCGCTCGACGCGGCGCTCACCTCGTTGGGACGACAGGCGGTTCTGGTGCGTTGAGCACGCGCGTTTTGCATGCGGCTTCCGAGTCGCAACGCATCCGAGCCTGCGCTTTAGGCAATCCGATCGAAACGCCGGTAGCCGATCGCCTCGGCGACGTGCGCCCCCGCCAGTGCGTCGCTGCCAGCAAGATCGGCAATCGTGCGCGCCACCTTGAGAATGCGGTGGTAGGCGCGCGCCGACAGCGCAAGCCGCGCGAACGCGCTCTTCAGCAGTTTGTCGCCGTCGGCATTCGGCACGCACCAGCGCTCGACTTCCTTGACGTCCAACCATGCGTTGGGCTTCATCTGCCGATGATGCTGACGCTGCTTCGCCGCGGCCACGCGCTCGCGCACCGTCTCGCTCGTCTCTCCGGTGACGCCGGTGCGACGCGGTCCGGGCAATGCGTCGGCGGCGAGCGAAGGCACCTCGATCTGCAGATCGATGCGGTCGAGCAGCGGACCCGAGATGCGCGCCCGATAGCGCGCGACCTGGTCGGGCGTGCATCGGCATCGGCCGCTGGCATGGCCCAGGTAGCCGCATGGGCAGGGATTCATCGCCGCGACGAACTGGAACCGCGCCGGAAACGTCGCCTGGCGCGCTGCGCGCGAAATGTGGATGCGGCCCGATTCGATCGGCTCGCGCAGCACTTCGAGCACCCTGCGGTCCCATTCCGGCAACTCGTCGAGGAACAGCACGCCGTGATGGGCGAGGGAGATTTCACCGGGCCGCGGATCGCTGCCGCCGCCGACCAACGCCACCGCCGAGGCGGTGTGGTGAGGCGCGCGAAGCGCGCGCCGGCCCCAATCGTCGGGACAAAAGCGCCCGGTCAGCGATTGCAGCGCGGCGGATTCGAGCGCCTCGTCCTCCGAAAGCGGCGGCAACAGGCCCGGCAGACGCTGCGCCAGCATCGATTTGCCGGTTCCCGGCGGACCGATCATCAAAATGCTGTGCGAGCCCGCGGCCGCGACTTCCAGCGCGCGCTTGGCCCGCGCTTGTCCGCGAACATCGACGAGATCCGGGCCGGCGACCGGACCGCTCGGAAGGCGCAGCGCCAGGCACGGAAGCAAGGTGCGGCCGGTCAGATGCGCGCATACCTCGAGCAGCGATCCGGCAGGATGGACGATCGCATCGCGGACCAGCGCTGCTTCGGCGGCGGAGGCCGCGGGCAGTACAAAGGCGCGTCCGTCGCGCCGCGCCGAAAGCACCATCGCCAGCGCGCCGCGAATCGCACGAAGCTCTCCGGTCAGCGCGAGCTCGCCGGCGAATTCGTACTGTGCGAGGGCTGGCGCCGGAATCTGCCCGGTCGCGGCCAGGATGCCGAGAGCGATCGGCAGATCGAAGCGGCCGGATTCCTTCGGCAGGTCGGCGGGCGCGAGATTGACGGTGATCCGGCGCGCCGGAAATTCGAACTGCGCATTCTGCAGCGCCGCGCGAACACGATCGCGCGCTTCGCGCACCTCGGTCTCAGGCAATCCGACCAGGTGCACGGCCGGAAGCCCGCCGGCCAGATGCACCTCGACGGTGACTCTCGGCGCGTCCACGCCGGACAGCGCACGGCTGTGGACGACGGCGACTGCCATGGTGCTCCTCGACCTGAAGTGACACGATCGAGGAGATTAACTAGCCGCGCGGCGTTGCGCTCTCGACCGTTCGGTCTACCGCGGCTCTGCGGACGAGCCTAGCGAGGCTTGCCGGCGCGGGCTTCGAGCTCCGCCACCCGCGTCTCCAGTGCTTCGAGCTTTTCGCGCGTGCGCAGCAGCACGCTCGTCTGAATATCGAATTCCTCCCGAGTCACCAGATCGAGCTTGGCCAGGGCGCCGCTCAGCATCGCCTTGATGTTTTTTTCGGCGTCGCGAACCGGGCTCGACGCAAACGCTGCGGCCACGCGCGCACTCAGGTCGTCGAGAATTTTGCTGTCGAGCATTCGGGCCTCCTTGCCGTGGATGATCGAGTCTAGCAAAGCGCGCGGCCGTGCGCGGGGGCGCTCTCGGCGCGTCCCATCAGCGTGCGACGACCGCCGCGTCTGCACTATCTTGGGGCGAATCTTGGGTGCGCCGCAATACCGTCGATGCCCACCATGGATTGTAACCCGTTGATTTGTAAATAGGTAACGGCATGGCACGGCTCGTGCTGAGTGAGCGGGGGGAAGTCTTGTTCGTCATTCAGCCAAGGAGAGAAAGATGTACGCCAAATTGCGCTCGATGTTTTCGCTTGCTGTGCTGGCCGCAGCCCTGTGCGCGGGCGCAGTCCAAGCGCAGACCCCCGCGCCGGCGCCCGCGGCGGCCCCCGAGGCGAAGCCGGACTACACGATCACCGGCAACTTCGGCATCTACAGTCAGTACGTTTTCCGGGGCCTTACGCAAACCGACCAGAAGCCTGCATTCCAGGGCGGATTCGATTACGCCCACGTTAACGGCATCTACCTCGGTACTTGGGGCTCGAATATCAGCTGGCTGCACGATGCGGGCGTCTGCAATCACGGCTGCAGTCTCGAGTGGGATTTGTACGGCGGCTGGAAGTACGCGATCAATGACGACTGGGGCACCGACATCGGTGTGCTCTTCTACTACTACCCGGGCAGCTATGTCGGCGGCGCGACCAACCCGGACACGACCGAGGTCTATGGAGCGATATCGTGGAAATGGGTATCGCTCAAATACTCGTACAGCGTCGATCACACCTTCGGCGTGCCGGATACCGCCGGATACATCGACCTGTCGGCCAACTACCCGATCAATGACGCCTGGACGTTCAATGCCCACGTCGGCCATCAGGACTACCAGGGCAGTACCAACGGCGTCAGCAACAACGTCTTCGACTACACCGACTGGAAGCTGGGTGTGACCTGGGTGGTCAACGGCTACAACATCGGCGCCTACTACACCGACACCAATGCCAAGGATGCCGGCTACACGCTGGCCGGACGCAACATCGGCAAGGCGACCGGCACGGTGTTCCTGCAGAAGACGTTCTGATTCGAAGCGCCGTAGCGCGCATTCACCTAGGGGCAAACCATGAAACTGGTAACCGCGATCATCAAGCCGTTCAAGCTGGACGAGGTCCGGGAGGCCCTGTCCGCGATCGGCGTGCAAGGCATCACCGTCACCGAGGTCAAGGGCTTCGGCCGGCAAAAAGGACACACCGAGCTCTATCGCGGTGCGGAGTATGTCGTCGATTTCCTGCCGAAGGTCAAGATCGAGGCTGCGATTAAAAGCGACTTGCTCGATCGCGTGATCGAGGCGGTCGAAAAAGCGGCCAACACCGGAAAGATCGGCGACGGGAAGATCTTCGTTTTCGAGCTCGAACAAGTCGTGCGCATCCGGACCGGCGAGACCGGTGCCGATGCGCTCTAAGGGGAACATCATGAAGCGATTGTTTGCGTTGATCGCCGTCATCGGCGCGCTCTGCGCGGGAGGCGCGGTACTCGCGCAGGACAACAAGGCAGCCACGACGCCGCCCGCAGCGACCGCTCCCGCGGCGGCACCCGCGGCAGCGGATAGCAAGGCCGAGCCCGCAAAAGCCGATGCGAGCGCGCCGGCTGCGGCGGCCGCTCCTGCGGCAGCACCGCCGGCGCCGACGACGCCACAGGTGATCGGCGTCGACAAGATCAGCAGCGGCGATACGGCCTGGATGCTTACGTCCACCGCCCTGGTGCTGCTGATGACGATTCCCGGCCTCGCGCTCTTCTACGGCGGGATGGTGCGGCGCAAGAACGTGCTCTCGACGTTGATGCAGAGCTTCATCCTGGTCGCAATAGTATCGATTC
>DATASF010000145.1:0-3273 GCA_036269335.1 Casimicrobiaceae bacterium | reverse complement strand
GACCGAGGCGTTCAAGATCATGCTGAAGAACCCCGGGCTCAAGGCGATCCTGGTCAATATCTTCGGCGGCATCATGAAGTGCGACACCATCGCCAACGGCGTGATCGCCGCCGCGCGCGAAGTGCAGCTCAAGGTGCCGCTGGTCGTGCGCATGAAAGGCACCAACGAGGAGCTCGGCAGGAAGATCCTCGCCGAGTCGGGCTTGCCCATCATCAGCGCCGACAACATGGCCAGCGCGGCGGAAAAGGTCGTTGCCGCCGCGAAGGGAACGCGTCAGCCATGAGCATCCTGGTCGACGGCAACACCAAGGTCATCACGCAGGGCATCACCGGCAAGACCGGACAGTTCCACACGCGCATGTGCCGCGACTACGCCAACGGAAAGAACTGCTTCGTCGCCGGGGTGAACCCGAAAAAGGCCGGCGAGGATTTCGAGAGCATCCCGATTTTCGGCACGGTGCGCGAGGCGAAGCAAGCGACCGGCGCGACGGTGAGCGTCATCTACGTGCCGCCGCCCTTCGCTGCGGCGGCGATCGACGAGGCGGTCGACGCCGGGCTGGAGCTCGTGATCTGCATCACCGAGGGTATTCCGGTGCGCGACATGATCCAGACCCGGTATCGCATGCGCGACAAGAAGACGCTGCTGCTCGGACCCAACTGTCCGGGCGTGATCACGCCCGACGAAATCAAGATCGGCATCATGCCCGGCCACATCCACCGCAAGGGACGGATCGGCGTCGTCTCGCGCTCGGGTACGCTGACCTACGAAGCGGTGGCGCAGATCACCGAGCTGGGACTCGGACAATCGTCGGCGATCGGCATCGGCGGCGATCCGGTCAACGGACTGAAGCACCTCGACGTGCTGCGCCTGTTCAACGACGATCCCGGTACCGACGCGGTGATCATGATCGGCGAGATCGGTGGCACCGACGAAGAGGCGGCGGCACAGTGGGTCAAGGAGAACATGAAAAAGCCGGTGGTCGGCTTTATCGCCGGCGTCACCGCGCCGGAGGGCAAGCGTATGGGACACGCCGGCGCGATCGTCGCCGGCGGCAAGGGGACCGCGCAGGAAAAGCTCGCGGTGATGGAAGCGTGCGGCATCAAGGTCACGCGCAACCCCGCGGAGATGGGCAAGCTGCTGGCCAGCGTTCTCAGCGCTTGACGAACAAAGAAGCGAAAAGACATGGCGGACCTGTTTACACCGCAGTTCATGATTTCAGTGCTGGAAATCATCCTGATCAACATCCTGTTGTCGGGCGACAACGCGGTGGTGATCGCGCTGGCCTGCCGCAATCTTCCCGACAAGCTGCGGCGCCATGGCATTCTATGGGGCGTGTTGGGCGCGATCATCCTGCGCATCATCCTCACGTATTTCGCCATGAGCCTGCTCAACTACCCATGGCTCAAGCTGATCGGGGCGGTGCTGCTGATCTGGATCGGGATCAAGCTGATCGTCGGCGACGAGAATGCCGAGCACGAGGTCAAGGCCAGCGACCGGCTGATTTCGGCGATATGGACGATACTGATCGCCGACCTGGTGATGAGTCTGGACAACGTCATGGCGGTCACGGCCGCGGCCAAGGGTGATCTGCCGCTGATCATATTCGGCCTGGTGATCAGCATCCCGCTGGTCATCTTCGGCAGCCAGATCATCATGCGCCTGATCGAGCGCATGCCTCTGCTCGTGCCGGCCGGGGGAGGCCTGCTCGGCTACATCGCCGGGGATCTGGCCACCGACGATCCGGTGGTGGTTCCCTGGATCGAGTCGTATGCCCCGATGGTTGACTGGCTCGCTCCGTTCGTCGGCATCGCCGTCGTCGTCGTCCCGGGGCTGTGGCTGGCGCGCCGCCACCGGCCCGCCACCTAGCCGGCCGCGAGCCGATGCCGTCGCGCGGGTCATCTCGCCTTGAAGCGCGCCGCAGCGTAAACTCGCCGCCGATGAGCATCACCGCGTACCCCTGCCTATTGCGCTTCTTGCGGCACACCCTTAAGACAGCGTCGACTGCAGCGACCACGTCCTGATGGCCTCCCGAACGCCGCTCGATGTCGCCAGCCTGTCGCATCCGGGGATGGTGCGGCCCCACAACGAGGACACGGTTTTCGTTGACGGCGAGGCCGGCCTGGCCGTGCTCGCCGACGGCATGGGCGGCTACAGCGCGGGCGAGGTCGCGAGCGGCATCGCGGTCAATGTCATCAGCAACGGCATGCTGCAGGAGCTGCGCTCCGGGCGCCAGCTGTCCAAGGTCGATGTCGGCAGCGGCTTGACGCACGCCGGCTTGCTGCTGCAGCAGCAGATCGCGCTGGCCAACAAGAGCATTTACGAAGCCGCGCAGAATCGCGCCGAATGCGCGGGCATGGGTACGACGCTGGTCGCGACGGTGTTCTTCTCGAACCGGGTCAGCATCGGGCACATCGGCGATTCGCGCTGCTATCGCCTGCGCGCCGGCAAGTTCGAGCAGCTGACCCACGACCACTCGCTGCTGCAGGAGCAGATCGACAGCGGCATGCTGACGGCCGAGCAGGCCAAGTATTCGCTGAACAAGAACCTGGTCACGCGGGCGCTCGGCATCGAAGCGGTCGTGCCGCCGGATATCGCCGAGTATCGCGCCGAGCCCGAAGACATCTACGTTCTTTGCTCGGATGGCCTGACCGACATGGTCGAGGCCGACGCCGTCCAGGAAATCATCGCCGCCAAGCGCAGCGACCTGGCCGAAGCGGTGGCCGAGCTGATCGATGTCGCCAACCAGAACGGCGGCCGCGACAATATCTCGGTCGTGCTGGTCCGCGTCCCGGAAGGATTCCTGCCCAGCGGCGGCTGGCTGCAGCGCTGGGGCGCGAAAAAACCCGCGTAGGCGCGGCGCGGCATTCGATATCCTCGCCCCATGGCAAAACTCGTCCTTCTGGTGCCGAATGGAACGACGCTGGACGTGCCGCTGCGGCGCGAGCGAGTGACCATAGGCCGCCGCGCCGACAACGATGTCTGCCTGCCCAATCTTGCCGTAAGCGGCGAGCACGCCGTCGTCGTGACCATCCTCACCGACTCGTTTCTCGAGGACCTGGGCAGCACAAACGGCACCCTGGTCAACGGCAAGCCGATCGCCAAGCATTTCCTGCGCGACGGTGACCTGATCGACGTCGGCCGGCACAAACTGCTCTATTTTGTCGACGACGAAGCGATTCCGCCGTCGGGCATCCTCAAAAAAGCGATCCGCGATGCCGTCGGCGACCTGGGCGAGAAGGTCGAGATGGCCAAGCCCATCGTGCGAACCCGGCG
>DATASF010000144.1:0-35563 GCA_036269335.1 Casimicrobiaceae bacterium | reverse complement strand
CGGCTCGCTGCCACCCTGTACGAACTCCTGCTGCTCGGCGCCCTGGCCGTGGCCATCGGCCTGGTCCTGTTGCCGTTCCTCGGCGCTGGCGCGGCGCAAGGCGGCGGTCCGCTGGTCCTGCCCCCCCGGGGCGCACGCGCGGTCTCGTTCGCCAGCCTGTTTGCCGCCTTCGGCGCGTATTGCGTCTGGCTCTGGAGCGGCGGCAGGCGCACGCTGCCGATGCGAACCTGGGGGCTGGCCCTCACGACGACCACCGGCGGCCCCGTGGGCTGGCTCCGAGCCGTCGTGCGCTACGTGGCCGCCTGGATCGGTCCCGTCTGCGCGATCGCCGGGTATCTCGCGCTGCGTCCGTACGGCCATCGTCGCTGGGCCGTAGCCTTGTTGGCGATCAACTATGCCTGGGCTTTCGTCGACCGCGACCGCCGGTTCCTGCACGACCGCCTGGCGGACACCCGACTGGTGCGCGCCGGGCCGGGGCGGCGGCGCACGGCCGCAGCCGGTCCGTCACCGGAGCGCTGAGGCCGGATGGGCGACGCTCGCTTTCAAAAACGCGGCTTGGGTTGCGCCGCCTGGTAACGCGCCACGCTGGCCATGATCTCCGCCTTGGCTTCGTCGGCGCCCACCCAGCTCGAGACGCGGACCCATTTGCCGGGCTCGAGATCCTTGTAGTGCTCGAAAAAATGGGCGATCTGCCGCGTGCTGATCTCCGGGAGATCGTCGGGTGAATGGATCGCCCGGTAGAGTCCGGTCAGCTTGTCGATCGGGACGGCCAGGATCTTGGCGTCGCCGCCGGCTTCGTCGTCCATCCTGAGCATGCCGATCGGGCGGCAGCGCACGACCACGCCGGTGATCAGCGGCACCGGCGAGAGCACCAGCACGTCGGACGGATCGCCGTCGTCGGACAGCGTGTTCGGGATGTAGCCGTAGTTGCACGGGTAATGCATCGCCGTCGACATGAACCGGTCGACGAACACCGCGCCGGTCTCCTTGTCGACTTCGTATTTGATCGGATCGCCGTGCATCGGGATCTCGATGATCACGTTGCAATCGTTCGGGACGTCGTTGCCGGCGCGTACGCGGTCGAGGTTCATCGGTAAGAGAAAACTGAGGGATACGGCGCGGAGGAGTGCGATTATAGCGGCCGACGGGAGCTGCGGCGTTGCCGTATCATTGCCCCGTCACTTCCACCCGCGCTTCGATGCTCTACGCTCTCGGTTCCCGCAAGGTGCGGCTCGTCGGCAGCGGCCACTATGTCGCACCGAACGCCACCGTCATCGGCGACGTCGTGCTCGAAAGCGAGTCGTCGGTCTGGTTCAACGTCGTCATCCGCGGCGACAACGACACCATCACCATCGGCGCGCGATCGAACATCCAGGACGGGTCGGTGCTGCACACCGACGCCGGTGTGGCGCTGACCCTGGGCCCGTCGGTTTCGGTCGGTCACCTGGTGATGCTGCACGGGTGCACGATCGGCGAGGGCTCGCTGATCGGCATCAAGGCGGTGATCCTCAACGGTGCGAAAATCGGCCGCGACTGCCTGATTGGCGCCAACACGCTGATCGCCGAGGGCAAGACCATTCCCGACCGGTCGCTGGTGCTGGGCTCGCCCGGCAGGGTCATGCGCACGCTCGGCGACGACGAGGTCGCCAGGATCCGCGCGATCGCCGATCATTACGTCGACAACGCCCGCCGCTACCGGGCGGATTTCAGGCCGGTTTGACGGCGTCGGCCTCGAAAATCATGAATCCGCCGTCGCTGCCCGCCGCATCCAAGCGGTATCGCCGCCATGGGGAAGCCGCCGTGAAAAACCTGCTGATCGCCATTGTTGCCGTCTGCACGACCCTCGCCGCCAGCGGCGGCCACGCCGCGGACGTCCTGCGCGAGACGCGGGCCGTGACGGGCTTCTCGCGGATCGAAGTCGACGGACAAGCGGATATCACGCTGCGGCAGGGCGCCACCGAGGGCCTCGCCCTGGAGGCCACGGCGCAAAGCCTCAAGCAGATCCGGACCGAGGTGCGGAACCGGACGCTGCGTATCAGCCTGGTCGACCAGAGTCACTGGTGGCAGTGGATGACCGGGGGCAGCGCCACGCGCACGCCGCGGATCACTATCGACCTGATCCAGCTCGAGCGCATCGAGGCGTCCGGCGCGGTCAACATCGTCGCCGACAGCCTGAAGGCCAACGAGCTGCGGCTCGATTTCGCCGGGGCGTGCAAGCTCAAGATCGGCGACCTCCAGGCGACCAAGCTGCGTCTGGACGGGGCGGGCGCGATCAAGGCCGAGATCGCCGGCAAGGTGACCGAGCAGAGCGTCGACCTGTCGGGCGCCGGATCGTATCAGGCCCTCGACCTGATCAGCGACACCATCGCGCTCCAGGTCAGCGGCGCGGGCAAGGCGATCGTCAATGCGAAGACGCTGCTGAAGGCCGACATTTCCGGCGCCGGACTGGTCGAATACGCCGGCAGCCCGCGCCTCGAGCAGGAAATCAGCGGCATCGGCAAGATCAGGCGGCGGTAGATTTCGTACCGCCCCGGCGCGAGGCTTCAGGCGCCGTCCGGCTCCCCGCCTTCGGGGCCGTAGAAGAACACCCACGCCTCGAAGTCGTCCGAGAATTCCTCGAAACGATGCACGACGCCGGCCGGCACGAACAGCACGTCGTGCGGCGCGAAGCGATGACGTGCGTCGCCGTTGACGAACCATCCGGCGCCGCGCGCGATCACATAGAGCTCGTCGCGCGTGTGCGGCGACTGCGGGTCGGCACCGCGCGGCGCATAGAGCTTCACCTGCAATGTCCCGTGCTCGAACAGCGCGACGGAACGCTTGCCGTCCGGCGTGGGCAGCAGCGGCGCCGCCTCCTCTCGCGTGATGTGGCCGCGCTCTGCCGGATCGGGATTGCCGTGGAGCTTGCGCATCGGGCGCTCAGTGTACGATGGCCTGGCGCGCGTCGGCGACGGCGTCGGCCTTGAACAGCAAGGTGAGACCGGTCGCCGGATCTCGATCGGCGTGCACGCCGGGCAGCGTCTGCACGTCGGTGACGCGGCAATCGCGCATCAGGTCGGCCAGCATTCGCGCGACCTCGGAGGCGCGATCGCCGGCAAACAAAGGACAGCGAAAGCCTTCGGCTCGGCTCGGATCGAAGGCGCTGGACAGCGACAGGCGCAGTTCGCCGCCGCCCGGTGCGCCGGCACAACGGTGTGCGCTGATCACGGCCGATGGTTCGCCGACGCTGGCGCGCAGGCGGCGAATCGCGTTGCTGGCGAAAAGCTGCGCGCCGATATCGCGCTGCGCGGCGCGTCCCTGCTGCAGCGCGGCCAGCGGCGACTGTGCGGCCCGAGGCAGCGCGAGCACCGAATACCCCGGTCCGGCGAGCTGGCGGGCGAGCTCCTGCGCGAGCGCCATCGCGCCGGCGGCGGTCTCCCCTTCGCGCAGCAGATCCGCGTGCGGCGCGGCGAGTGCCACGCCGGCGAGAAAGCGCAAGTGCACGCCTTCTTGTCCGAGCTTGGAGGCGATCGGCGTCGGATGCAGGTCGAGATGATCGACGCCGCCGTCGGCGGCCTGCCGTTGCCAGGCGAGGAGCTGCGGCAGTCGCGGGAGATCGAACGCATCGGATGCGACCAGCGGCGGTGCGAGCGCGAATGTCTCGCTGCCGCCGAGCGCCCGGTGCTCGCGCAGGATTGCAGCGATGCGCTGCGTATCGCCGAGCACACCGGCGATCTCGCCGTCGCCGTCTTTGCCCGCGGCGACCAGGACCAGCGGGATCGCGAACAGCGTCGCAGTCAGGCCTTCATCGTCGTCAGCGCGCGACGCTGCGCGCCAGGCGTCGATGGCGCGGCGCCACAGGTGGCGCACGACGGGCGCCGACGGAGCGGCGGCGAGCAGGTCGGCGACGAACGATCCTTCACCGGCGATCAATCGCTGCGCCAAGGCCGTCACCAGCGCGCGATCGATTTCGTCGGCGCGCGAGACGCTCGAGGCGGCCAGGCTCGCCTCGGCCATTTCGAACAGCGGCGTCTGCGCGCCGTCGGCCTGTGTCGCGAACAACCGGGGGTCGTCGATGTCCATGACCGATTGTCGCATGCGGAAATGGCGGGCCCAAGCCCGGCGCCGCGGCGCATAATGATCAGCGCGCGCCGCAGCGATCCACTCGCATTCGGCCGCATTTTCGACAGGAGGCCCACGCCATGTACAAGAACATCCTTGTCGCGACCGACGGCACGCCCCTTTCCGGCAAGGCGATCACCCAGGCCGTTGCACTGGCCAAGGCGCTCGGCGCCAGTCTCACCGGGTTCTACGCTTCGCCCGACTACCCGCTTCCCGTGTACGCGGAAGGAGCGATTGTCGAGCCGATGTCGCGTCGCGAGTACGCCGCAATCAACAAGGCCGAGGCGGAGAGGATTCTCGGCGCGGTCGCGGCCAGTGCCAAATCGTCGCGCGTAAAGTTCAATGCCGTGCATGTCGTCAATTCGACGCCGTGGCGGGCGATTCTCGCCGCAGCCCGCAAGCATCGCTGCGATCTGATCGTGATGGCGTCGCACGGACGCCGTGGCGTCTCGGCGCTGCTGCTCGGGAGCGAGACCCAAAAAGTGCTGACCCACTCGAAGATCCCGGTCGTCGTCGTGCGCTGAAGCCCGGGTCCGCCGCCGCTGCGTTGCCGGCACTGGCGCGAAGAGATCGCGCCTTTCACGTAAAATGCATGGTTTGCCGAAAACCCGGGCAGCCGATGCACGTATCGCAGTTTTTTCTTTCGACGCTGAAGGAAGCTCCCGCCGAGGCCGAGCTCGCCAGCCATCGCCTGATGCTGCGCGCCGGCATGATCAAGCGGCTTTCCGCGGGGATCTACACCTGGATGCCGCTCGGCCTGCGCGTGCTGCGCAAGGTGGAAGCGGTGGTGCGCGAAGAAATGAACCGGGCCGGCGCCATCGAGCTCCTGATGCCGTTCGTGCAGCCGGCCGAGCTGTGGCAGGAATCGGGACGCTGGGACAAGTACGGCCCGGAGCTGTTGCGGCTCAAGGACCGCCATCAGCGCGATTTCATCCTGCAGCCGACGTCCGAGGAAGTGATCACCGACATCGCGCGCAAGGACCTGAAGAGCTACCGGCAGCTGCCGGTGAATCTCTACCATATCCAGACCAAGTTCCGCGACGAGGTGCGCCCGCGCTTCGGGGTCATGCGCTCGCGCGAATTCATCATGAAAGACGCGTACTCGTTCGATGTCGACAACGCCGGCATGCTGAAGTCCTACCGGCTGATGTACGAGGCGTACGGCAGGATCTTCACCCGGCTCGGGCTCCAATTCCGCTCCGTCGCCGCGGACACCGGCCAGATCGGCGGCAGCGCGTCCGACGAATTCCAGGTGCTGGCCGACTCGGGCGAGGACGCGATCGCCTGGTGCCCGGGGTCCGATTACGCCGCCAACGTCGAGCTGGCCGAAGCGGTCGCGCCGCACGCGCACCGCGCGGCGCCGGCCGAGACCATGCAGAAAGTGCCGACCCCCGGCATGTCGACCTGCGAGGACGTCGCCGCGTTGTTGCATCTGCCGCTCGGCCGCACGGTCAAATGCATCATGCTGCACGCCGGCGGCAGGGTGCATATGCTTTTATTGCGCGGGGACCACACGCTCAATGAGGTCAAGGTCGGAAAGCTCGATGGACTCGAGGGATTTCGCTGGGCGAGCGACGCCGAGATCGCCGCCGCCACCGGCTGCGCCCCCGGCTACCTGGGACCCGTAGGGATCCCGGCCGATATGCCGCTGATCGCCGATCGCACCGTCGCCGTGATGAGCGACTTCGTCTGCGGCGCCAACGAAGCCGACTATCACCTGCGCGGCGTCAATTTCGGACGCGATTGCCGCGAGCCGGATCGAGTCGCCGACATTCGCAAGGTGGTCGCCGGCGATCCGTCGCCCGACGGCAAAGGCGATCTCGCGATCGCTCGCGGCATCGAAGTCGGACATGTCTTTGCCCTGGGGACGGTCTATTCGCTGGCGATGGGCGCGACCTTTCTCGACGCCACCGGTCAGCCGCAACCGATGCAGATGGGCTGTTACGGCATCGGCATCACCCGAGTCGTCGCGGCCGCCATCGAGCAGAATTGCGACGACAAGGGCATCGTCTGGCCGGAGCCGCTGGCCCCGTTCACCGTCGCCATCGCGCCGATCGGGTACGACCGCAGCGATGCGGTGCGTGCCGCCGCGGATCAGTTGCACGACGAGCTCGAGTCGTCGGGCATCGAGGTGCTGCTCGACGACCGCGGCGAGCGGCCCGGCGTCATGTTCGCCGATCTCGAGCTGATCGGCATTCCGCATCGGGTCACCATAGGCGATCGCGGCCTGAAGGACGGCAAGGTCGAATACCAGGGTCGTCGCGACACCCAGGCGACGCCTGTGCCTCTCGCCGAGGCCGCGGCGCTGCTGCGGTCGAAGCTTCGCCGCTGATGCGCCCGAACCGCGCCGTCGTCGTCCTGGCCGCCTTGCTGGTCGCTCCTGCGCTCGCGCGCGCGGGAGCGCAGGTCGAGGAAGCGCTGGCCGCCAATGTGCAGAACTCGCTGCACCGCTCGGTCAGCGATTATCCGGCGCCTCGGCTGGTGTTTCCCACCGAAAGCGAAGGGCGCGCGTGGCTCGCCGACATGGCGTCCCGGCTGGTCAAGAAAATGCCCGACTGGCCGACGCGGCGCGACTTCCTGATCACCGTTCAGTACGAGGCCACGCGCGCGGGGCTCGACCCGCAGCTGGTCCTCGGCCTGATCGAGCACGAGAGCAATTTTCGCAAGTACGCGGTCTCGAGCGCGCAGGCGCGCGGCTACATGCAGGTGATGCCGTTCTGGGTCACCAAGATCGGCAGCCCCGATCACGACTTGTTCACGCTGCGCACCAATCTGCGCTACGGCTGCACGATCCTGCGCTATTACCTGGACCGCGAGAACGGCGATTATTTCCGCGCGCTCGGGCGCTACAACGGCAGCCTCGGCCAGGCCGAATATCCGCAGCGAGTCATCGGATTGATGCTCTCCAAGTGGCGTTGGGATCCGCCGAAGGAAAGCGCCGCGTTGTCGCCCGCGGCCGTCGGCACCAGCGCCGTCAAGTGAGCCCGCCACGCTATCGCGGCCGATTCGCACCGTCACCCACCGGCCCGCTCCATTTCGGCTCGCTGATCGCCGCGCTCGCGAGCTACTGCGATGCGCGATCGCACGGCGGCGAATGGCTGCTGCGCATCGAGGACGTCGACCTGCCGCGCCGCCGCGCCGGTGCGGCCGAGGCGATCGCGGCCACGCTGTCGTCGTACGGCTTCGTCTGGGACGGGCTGGTGCTGAGTCAAAGCGAGCGAGGCGCGCTTTATCAGCAGGCGCTCGACCGTCTGCGCGACCAGGGGCTGCTGTTTGCCTGCGACTGCACGCGGCGCGAGCTCGAGGCGACGCCGCCCGGGCCGAGCGGCGAGCGCGTCTATCCGGGCACGTGCCGGCACCGGCTCGTCGCGGGCAGCGAAGGACGCGCGTGGCGGGTCGCCGTCGATGACGGCGCGGTCGCATTCACCGATCGCCTCCAGGGCCCGCAGCAGCAGCGTCTCGATCGCGACGTCGGCGATTTCGTCGTCAAGCGCGCCGATGGTCTGTTCGCCTACCAGCTCGCCGTCGTCGTCGACGATGCACTGCAAGGGATCACCGATGTCGTGCGCGGCGCCGATCTGCTTGCCTCGACGCCGCGCCAGATCTGGCTGCAGCGCCAGCTCGGATTCGCGACGCCCGCTTACTTGCACCATCCGATCGCCATCGACCCGTCCGGACGAAAGCTGTCGAAGGAAACCGGCGCGGCGCGGCTCCCCGACGACCCGCTGCCGGCTCTATGGCGCGCATGGCGTTTTCTCGGACAGCCTGTCCCCGAGCGCCCGCCGCAATCGGTGGCGGCGTTCTGGCGCTGGGCGCATCGCGCCTGGGATGCGCGCGCGCTGCCTCCGGTGGCGATGCTGCCGGCCGACGCCGACGCGGCAGCCCAGCCTTTCGCTCGATAGCGCCGGGCGCGCTCGCTGGATCGCGCCGCAACCCGGGCCCCGCGGAGCGCCGCGTTATAATCGGGCCGTGCGCGGGCTGCTTTACGGCGGCATGGCGCTTCTCGTTCGATCCGATCCAGTCATGACCACACTCGTCGTCGTCCGCAAGAACAAGGAGATCGCCATCGCCGCCGATTCGCTGACGACGTTCGGCGACACGCGGCTGTCCGCGTATTTCGACCGCGCCTACGAAAAGATCGTCCATCATCGCGGCACCTACATCGGCTTGTGCGGTAGCGCCGCGCACCAGCTGGTGTTCGAAAGCCTGCTGGCCAAGCACGAAGACCTCGACTTTTCGACGCGACGCGCGATATTCGAGACCTTCCGCAAGCTGCATCCGATACTCAAGGAGCAGCACTTCCTCAATCCGAAGGAGGAGGAAGACGATCCTTACGAATCGACGCAGATCACCGCGCTGATCGCCAACGCGAACGGCATTTTCGGTGTCTACTCGATGCGCGAGGTTTTCGAGTACAACCACTTCTGGGCAGTCGGCTCGGGTCGCGAATTCGCGCTCGGCGCGATGCACAGCATGTACGGCCGGCTGCGCTCCGCCGAGGCCGTCGCCAAGGTCGGAATCGACGCGGGCACGACCTTCGACAAGAATTCGGCGCTGCCCCTGACGATCTACACCTTGCCGCTGCGATGAGCCTGTACCGTCCGGCAGCGTTCGCGAGCGACGATCAGGCGGCGATCGCGCGGCTCTTCGACGAGCACCCGTTCGCGACATTGATCACCCCCGGCGCCGGCGAGCCGCAGGTGAGTCACTTGCCGCTGCTGCATCAGCGCGAGCGTGGACCGCACGGCACCCTGATCGGTCACATGGCGCGCGCGAACCCGCATTGGAATCATTTCGGCGACGGCGCATCGCTGGCCATCTTCCACGGCCCGCATGCGTACGTTTCGCCATCCTGGTATGCGCAGCCGGCGATCCAGGTGCCGACGTGGAACTATGCGGTCCTCCACGTCCACGGTCGCGCCGCGATCGTCGCCGACCGCGCCGCGACGCTGGCGACATTGCAGCAGATGATCGCGCGCTTCGAAGGCGGCCGGGCCGCACCGTGGCGCCTGCAGCTCGAGGGCGCGCGGCTCGATGCGATGGTCGGCGCGATCGTCGCGTTCGAGATCGAGATCGAGCGCATCGACGCCAAGTTCAAGCTCTCGCAGAACAGGGACGAAGCCGACCGCAGGCGGGTCGCGGCGGCGCTGCGAAACGAAGCGTACGCCGACGCGACTGCAACGGCGGACTGGATGGACCGTGAGGCCGGCAGCGAGTGACCCGGTCGCGCCGGCGCGGGTCCGCTTCGACAAGTGGCTATGGGCGGCGCGTTTCTACCGCACGCGAAGCCTCGCCGCACTGGCGATCGAGGCAGGACACGTGCGGGTCGACGATCAGCGGATCAAGCCTTCGCGCGTTGCGGCGACGGGAGAACGGGTCGTGCTGCGCAAGGACGGCCTGTTATGGACCGTCGTCGTGACGGCGCTTTCGGACCGGCGCGGCAACGCAGCCGAGGCTGCGGGACTGTACAGGGAGGCACCGGAGAGCGTGGCCGCCCGGAGCGAGGAAGTCGCCCGCCGCAAGGCCGCTGCGGCGGTAACGCCAACGCGGCTTGGCCGGCCGACCAAGCGCGAGCGCCGGAAACTCAAGGCATTTTTCGAGGAAAGCTGAAGCGCCTGTCGTCGGCAAAGACCGAAGTTGGCCAACGAGACTCGGCCGGCCGCCGCGCCTGACGGATAGCCAGGCGCGGCGCTCGACGCCGGCGCGACTGACGCGCCGGGTCGACAAGCATCAACGCATCAGGCGCGCTGCGGAACCTGCGCTACGCCGCCCACCGCACCCAACTCGCGCATCGCGACCATCACCGAGCTGAAATCGGCGGCCGTGCGCACATCGGCGATCGGCTTGGCCAGCAGGTTGACGGCGCGACCGCTGACGACCAGCGGCAACTCCTCCGGCAGCGCGGCGCGCAGCGAACGGATTTCCTGCCCGGCGATCTTGCCGGAAATGCCGCGATCGAACAGCAGTATCGCGAGACAAACCTTGTACGCCCGCGCTGCGCCGGCGACTTCCTGCGGCGGCACGCCGCTGCCCAAGGTCAGGCAGTTGATGCCCTCGGTGAACAGCAGCAACTCGAGAATCGCGAGGCCGAGCTGATTGGGGTCGTTGGGCGGCGTCGCCAGCAGTATCTGCCGCGCGTCGCGCGTCGGCCGTACCAGCCGCGTGACGTCGCGCAACAGCCGCTGCGCGAGATCGGCGAAGCGCAGCTCCTGGAAATTCTGCATTTCGCCGCGGACGACGCGCTCGTGCACCGCTTCGTTCAACGGAATCAGCGTTTGCTCGAGGAAGCGGCGCAGGCCTTGTCCGACCAGCAGCTTGGACAAGTGGTTCTGCAACTCGCCGACGCGGTGCTCGCCGAGCAGGGTGACCGCCGTCTCGATTTCTCCGGGAAGCGGTGCCGGTGCGTCGACTGCGATGCCGAGCATCGATTGCAACGCCGGCTCGGCCAGCGGCACGACGGCCCCGGCGCGCCAGCCTTCGGACAGCAGCTGCTTGATGACCTTCAGTCGCGCGACCTGGTCGGGCGGATAGACGCGATCGCCGAAGCCGTCACGGGCCGGATGCGGAAACCCGTAGCGACGCTGCCACATGTAGAGCTGCTCGCGGCGCAAGCCCGTGATCCGCACGACTTCGCGGATGTGCAAAGCGCTCCGCCCCGCATCACCGCTGGCAGCCGCCGGAGCCGCAATTTGCAGTCCCGGATTGCTGCGGCGCGTAGGCGCCTTGATTAAGATTCCCATGGCAAGACCTCAGCTTCCTGTTGGTTACAAGTATAAAGGCATAACTTGTGGATTTCAGCTGGTCGCACTGCGGCATAGGCTGCCGCAGCGCGTCAGTCCCGATCACCACGCGTAGCGGCGTATTGCTACCGCTGCTGCTTTGCTCCATCATCCGGCTTTACGAACAAGGGCTTCCGGCACAGTTCTACCGCCAAGTCTTTGCTCATCTGCTCACCACAATCAGGCTAGTGCAAATATCGTACCGGCCGGAGGAAGCGGCTCGAATGTTCGGTTTCGGCAAGTCGATCAAGGACCCGCTGGCGGACGCCAAGACCGCCGAGCGCTGGCTCTCGACCTTTCCGGCCAACGATCCGCTGGCGGCGCATTCGGCCATCCTGACCGAGCTCGGCACGCTGTCCGAGCGCAACGCCCACCGCTCACCGGCGCGGCTCGAGGCCGTGTTCCGGCTCGACGTTCAAAGCGAGGCTTTGCGCCGCACGCTGACCTCGCAATACCACGAGCACGGCACCCGTTCCAGCCGCGTCGAAAGCCAGCTCTGGCAGGCGATGTTCGATCTGACCCAGGGCTTTCTGCTGTGCTACCAGGCATTCGCGCGCGAAGTCAGCGATCATGCGCAGAGCAACCGGTGGCGCGCTCTTCTCCCCGAGCTGATTGCGCGGCAGATCATCCATCACGGCCTCGACGCCAAGATCCGGCTGTATCGCTATGAGCAGTGGATTCCGGCGCGCTGGTCCGACCTGCATTCGCTGTTCCAGATTGCCTGTTCGATCGAGCTCGAGCGGCAGCCGATCGCCGCGTTGGCCGACGGCGGCCTGACGACGATCGAGCAGGAATACCTGCGCGTGTTGCTGCTGCAGCTGATGGACGCGGGCAACCTCTCGGCACGTCACGTCGAATGGGTCTCCGAGCAGCTGTCCGAGTGGTGCGCGCCGCTCCGACTGAACGTCGAATCGTCGACGGCGACCAGCTTCTACGTCGACCTGGGCGCGCGCAACGGGTTGAAGCGTCGCGGCCCGGAGCCGCTCGAAGGGCGCGTGCTTTTCCTCGACACTCGGGTGCTGCATTCGATGCTCATGCAAAACGTCGTCATGCTCGAGCAGAAGGTGCGCAGTGACCCGCTGTCCGACCGGACGCTGCGCCGCACCGAGCAGCTCAACCTGATGACCAAGCTCGCCGCGCAGGTGGACCCGGAGTTTCGCCCGGTGCCCAGACGCGGTGAGCGCATCAACGCGTCGGGAGCGGTCGACGCAATCGTGGGTTTCACCAAGATCGCCGGGTATCTTCACGACGAGGAAGTGCACCCGCTGGTCGAGCAGCGGCATCGCGCCGGAAATTTCGGCGACTCGATCGAGCTGGCGACCTTCGGCCACAGGCGCAACGAGAATGCGCGCGCCCAGGAAGTCGCGCGGCGGCTGCTGGCGAGCTATGCGGCGCCTGGCGGCCCCTGGGACATTCGCGACGTATCGCACACCGGGTATCGGCTCGTCGCGCCGATGAGCGTCATCAACTCGGTCACCCTGGGAACGCTGGTCGCGATTCGCGCGCACAGCCAGTCGCTGTGGACGCTGGGCATCGTGCGGCGCATGAAGCGCCTGACCAGCGAGCGCGCCGAGATCGGGCTGCAGGTGATCGCCAACAACCTGGTCGGTGTCGAGTTGTTCGAACAGAAGCGCGGCGACGCTGACTATTCGGTCGACGGCGTCGTGCCGACCGTCAGCGGTCGCCGGTTCCCGGGACTGTTCCTGTCGCTGCGCCGGCGCGACAGCGAGGCGACTATCCAGACTTTGATCGTGCCGGCCGGTGAATATCAGCCGGGCAAGCGCATGCAGATGAGCGTCGCTCGAGTTTCGCAGCAGATCGCGTTCGGTCGACTGCTCGAGCAGCAGCCGGAGTGGATCTGGGCGACGATCGAGCCGCAGGACAACGGGGCACGCGCCGCCGCCGCGACGGCCGCCTGAAGCTGCAGGCCGGATGACGGTCGATCGCTATCGCGAGCTCTGCGCGCGGCATCGCTGGAATGTGCCGCACGATTTCAACATCGCCGCGGCGGTATGCGGGCGTCACGCGAGCGACGCCGGGCGCCTGGCGATCTACTGGGAAGACGAATCTGGCGCGACGACGACGCTGAGCTTCGGCGAGCTGCAGCGGCAGGCCAATCGCTGCGCCAACGCGCTGTCGGCGCTCGGCGTCGGCCGCGGCGACAAGCTCGCGATCATGCTGCCGCAGCGCCCCGAAACCGCGATCGCCCACATCGCCTGCTATCAGCTCGGCGCCGTCGCGGTTCCGCTGTCGTTCCTGTTCGGCCCCGAGGCGCTCGAATACCGGCTCCAGAATTCCGAAGCCGTCGTTGCCATCGTCGATCCCGCATCGCTGCCGAATCTCACCCCGATCCGCGACCGCCTGCCGGGGCTTTTCCATGTGATCGGCGCCGCCGGCGCGCGCGAGTCGTGGCTGCTCGACTGGGACCGGCTGCTGCAAAACGCCTCGGACGCGTTTTCGCCCGTGTCGACACGCGCCACCGATCCGGCGATCCTGGTCTACACCAGCGGAACGACCGGACCGCCGAAAGGCGCGCTGATGCCGCAGCAATGCCTGCTCGGCAACCTGCCGGGCTTTGTCTACTCGCACGACGAGTTCCCGCAGGCGGGAGACGTCTTCTGGTCGCCGGCGGATTGGGCGTGGACCGGCGGGCTGATGGATGCGCTGCTGCCGACGCTGTATTTCGGCTGCGCGGTCGTAGGCTACCGCGGCCGGTTCGATCCGGAGCGCGCGCTCGGCCTGATCGAAAAATACCGGGTGCGCAACACCTTCCTGTTTCCGACCGCGCTCAAGATGATGATGAAAGCCGTGCCGCGGCCGCGCGAGCGTTACGATGTCAGCATGCGCAGCATGATGAGCGCCGGCGAAGCGGTCGGAACGACGGTTTTCGGGTGGGCGCAGGAAGCCCTCGGCGTCACGATCAACGAAATGTTCGGCCAGACCGAGATGAATTACATCGTCGGCAATTCACATACGCTGTGGCCGGCCAAGCCGGGGTCGATGGGCCGCCCGTATCCCGGCCATCGCATCGCCGTGCTCGATGAGGAAGGCAGGCCTTCGGCCGCCGGCGAGATCGGCGAGGTGGCGGTCAACCGCATCGCGCCCGACGGTGCGCCCGACCCGGTTTTCTTTCTCGAGTACTTCAAGAATCCCGAGGGCACGGCGAAAAAATTCAGCGGCGACTGGTGCCGCACCGGCGACCTGGCCACGCAGGACGCCGACGGCTACCTCTGGTACCAGGGCCGCGCCGACGACATGTTCAAGGCTGCAGGTTATCGGATCGGTCCGTCCGAGATCGAGAATTGCCTGGTGCGGCACCCTGCCGTGGCCAACGCGGCGATCGTGCCCAGTCCCGACGAGACGCGCGGCAACGTCATCAAGGCCTACATCGTGCTGGCGCCCGGACACGATCCCTCGCCGGCGCTCGAGGATGCGATCCAGCGCCATGTGCGCGAGCATCTGGCGCCGTACGAATATCCGAAGGAGATCGAATTCATCGCCGCGCTGCCGATGACGACGACCGGCAAGGTGCAGCGCGGCGTGCTGCGTCAGCGCGAGCTCGAGCGCAAGAAGGACGGCGTCGCTCGCTGACCCGACGACCGCCCGATTGCGTCAGGCGGTGCGCCTGCGGGCAAAGTCTTCGAGCAGTCGACGGTGCATCAGCACCCAGACGACCGCCGGCACCACCGTGGGCAGGATCAGCGTGCCGAACTGGTAGCCGAACGCGATCGCTTCGCGCTGCCAGGCGCCGAAGCCTGTCTGCGATGCAACGCCGGGACCGAATCCCACTGCGATGTCCTCGAGAAACTCGGCGACCACGCCCCAGGTCTGGAAAGGCAGCAGGACCGCGTAGCCGATCAGCAGATTACGGATGCGATGCGGCGCCCCGGCCGCGAGGATCAACGCTGCCAGCAGCGGCAGGCCGAACGTGAAGTGCCGAACGTCGATGTCGTCCGACACCAGGCCGCCCGCCGCCGCGGCGACGGTTGCGTTCGCTGCGTGCAGCGTCGTGACGAAAGTGATCACGTCGCCGCGCTGCTCGACGGCCTGGACGAGGTCGGGAAGCGCGAGCCGGCCTGCGAGATCCGCCAGCAGCCCGATCGGCCAGGCGAGCAGCGCCGACGCAAACCACCATACGAACAGCGTGCAGGCGAGCCACGCGAAGACCAGAAGAACGAATCGCGCAAACGACCCGGACGGCATCGAATCAGGCCGCGACCGCCGGCAGATCCGCTTCCGGCCGCGGCAAGGTGCGCACCCAGAGCAGCCAGACCACCAGCACGTCGAGCATGATCAGCGCTTGCCAGACGTACAGATGGGCCCACTCGAACACGCTGAAGTTCCACTGCCCCAGGTAGAACAGGCTGATCACCCGGACGATGTTGAGGCCCTGCACGGCGACGATGCCGATTGCGAGGCCGGCGAGCTTGCGCTGCCACGACGCCGGAAACGCGAGGATCGCCGCGACCAGCACGATCGTCGCCTCGACCCCGTTGCAGCCGGCTTCGATCGACACCGCGAAGCCGTTGCTCGCGCTTTGCAGCACCTTGCCGTGCGCCAGCACCTGCGGGTCGAACAGCTTGACGATGCCCGCGCTGATCGCGGCCAGCGTGTTCGTCCACGGCACGACGAACCATTGCTGCGCCCACGGCGTCAGTTCCAGCCCGAACAATGCCGCTTGCAGAACGAGAAACCAGAGGAAGAAACGGACCATCGCTTGCGATTGTACGTGATGGTCCTGAAGAGGCAGCGGCGCTAGCTTAGCTTCGCCCGCGCCAGAGCCGGGTTCTGTGCGAAATAGCGTTTGATGCCGCCGACGATCGATGTGGCGAATTGCTGCTGATGCCGGTCGCTGCGGAGCTTGAGCTCCTCGTCGGGATTCGAAATGAACGCCGTCTCGACCAGGATCGACGGTATGTCGGGGGCCTTGAGCACGGCGAATCCCGCCTGCTCGACGCTGCCCTTGTGCAGGGGATTGATCGCGCCGATGCCGTCCAGCACCGAGCGTCCGACGCGCAGGCTGTCATTGATCTGCGCGGTCTGCGACAGATCGAGCAGCGTCTTGGCCAGGATCGGGTCGCGGTTGTCCAGGTTGACGCCGCCGATCAGGTCGGCTTCGTTCTCGCGTTGCGCAAGCCAGCGCGCCGCCGAGCTCGTCGCACCGTGCTCGGACAAGGCGAAGACCGACGAGCCTCGCGCAGTCGGAGTGGTGAACGCATCGGCGTGGATGGACACGAACAGGTCGGCCCGCACACGGCGCGCCTTTTCGACGCGCACGTTCAGCGGCACGAAATAATCGTCGTCCCGGGTCAGCATCGTGCGCATGCCCGGCTCGCGGTCGATCAGCGCGCGGATCTTGCGCGCGATGGCGAGCGTCACATTCTTTTCGCGGGTGCCGCGGCGACCGATCGCTCCCGGATCCTCGCCCCCGTGTCCGGGATCGAGCGCGATGATGATGGGGCGGCGGGATGCGGAAGCGGCCTTGGACCGATCGCGCGCCGCAGTCTTGTCGGAATCGCGCGGCGCCGGCTTGTCGGCCGGCGCATCGGGCGCGCTGCTCCGACCGCCTTTGGTCTCGCCCTCGAGCAGGGCCATCAGCGGATCGGGCGGCGTCACCGGATAGATGTCGAGGACCAGGCGGTGGCCGTACTCGCCGACCGGCGTCAACGCAAAAATCTGCGGCTGAACCTCGTCCTTGAGGTCGAGCACGATGCGGGCGATGCCCGGCCTGAAGCGCGACAGGCGTATCGACTGGATATGCGGATCGCTGGGCCGCAGTCGTTTGACGAGCTCTGCGAGCTCGCCGTCCGGCTCGACGCCTTCGAGATCGAGGACCAGGCGCTGCGGATCCTTGAGCAGCATCATCTGGTGCGCGATCGGCGACGGCGATTCGAGAATCAGCCGCGTGTATTCCTGCGCCGGCCAGATGCGCGCCGATGCCACCGTCGCGGCAGACGAGAGTCCCGGCAGCAGCCATTGGCCGGCGGGGAGCAGCAGCCATTGGCAGACGCGCCGCCGCTGCAACGAGATTCGCGTTACGGGGGTGTCGAGGCGAACGCGGCCACGCATGCGTTACCCGCGGGCGTGCCTGCTTCGAGCAAGAGTTCGCGACCCGCGCCCTGATAACGCAGCGTCAGCGCGACATCGGCGGGTGGCAACATGCCGCGAACTCTTTCCGGCCATTCGATCACGCACAGCGCGTCGGGGCGGAAGTACTCGGCGAAGCCTGAATCTTCCCATTCAGCGGGTTCATCGAAACGATAAAAATCAAAGTGATACAAGTATAAGCTCGAAATCGGATAATGTTCAACTAACGTATAAGTCGGGCTCTTCACCGGTCCGGTCCACCCCAGGCCGTGCAGCAGGCCGCGGACCAGCGTCGTTTTCCCCGCGCCGAGCTCGCCCGACAGCGTGACGATCATGCCTCCCGAGAGTCCGCGCGCGAGCGCCGCGCCGGAGCGCATCGTGGCGTCGGGATCGGGCAAATAGTTGCGCGACACGGGCATTGTCGTCATCGTTGAACAGCGCTCGCGAAGCAGTGGCGAGCCCTTAGCGAAGGTCTGAACTCATTTGACTACCGCAGCGACCGGCGCAGACGCGCCCGATTTCAGCGCACTCGCGCGCGACATCCGCGCCTGGGGCCTCGAACTCGGATTCGGCGAGATCGGGATCGCCGACACCGGGCTCGATTCCGAGGAGGCGCATCTGCTCGCCTGGCTGGACGCGGGCCGGCATGGCGAGATGGATTATATGGCACGCCACGGCGTGCGCCGGGCGCGCCCTGCCGAGCTCGTTCCAGGCACCGTGCGCGTGATCACCGCGCGGCTCGATTATCTGGCACCCGGCGCACGCGACGCGGCGGCGACGCTGGCCGACACGAGCAAGGCTTACGTCTCGCGCTACGCGCTGGGGCGCGATTATCACAAGGTGCTGCGGGGCAGGCTCGGCCATCTGGCCGCGCGCATCGCCGACAGCGTCGGCGATTTCCGCCACCGCGTGTTCGCCGACAGCGCGCCGGTGCTCGAAGTCGCCCTCGCCGCCAAGTCGGGGCTGGGGTGGCGCGGCAAGCACACCTTGCTGCTGACGCGCGATGCCGGCTCGTTCTTTTTCCTCGGCGAGATCTATACCGATCTGCCGCTCCCGGTGACTCCGGCGGCGAGCGCGCACTGCGGCAGCTGCACCGCGTGCATCGCTGCCTGCCCGACCGGTGCGATCGTCGCGCCGTACGAGCTCGACGCGCGCCGCTGCATTTCGTACCTGACGATCGAGCTCAAGGGCAGCATTCCGGTCGACTTGAGGCCGCTGGTCGGCAATCGAGTCTATGGCTGCGACGACTGCCAGCTCGCCTGCCCATGGAACAGGTACGCCCAAGCCGCCGGCGTCGGCGACTTCGCCGTCCGCAACGGCCTCGACGACGCCGACCTGGTGACGCTGTTCGCCTGGACGTCGGACGAGTTCGAACGGCGCATGGAAGGCAGCGCGATCCGCCGCATCGGCTACGCACGCTGGCTGCGCAATCTCGCCGTGGGTCTGGGTAATGCGGGCTACGACGCAGCGATAGTCGCGGCATTGGCCGCGCGCCAGGACGACCCTTCGCCGCTGGTGCGCGAGCATGTCGCCTGGGCGCTGGCGCAGCAGGCAGAAAAGCGGATCGGCGCGGGCGTCCGCTAGCGGATCAGCTGGTTCATGGACACGATGGGCAGCATGACGGCGAGGACCAGCACCAGCACGATCGCGCCCATGAACACGATCAGCAGCGGCTGCACCAGCGCGGCGAGCCATGTCAGGCGCCGTTCGACATCGAGCTCCTGCTCGCGCGCCGCGCGGTCGAGCATCGCGGGCAATTGTCCGCTCTGCTCGCCGTTGGCCACCAGATGCACGAGGAGCGGCGGAAACACGCGCTGGCTCGCCAGCGCGCGCGCCAGCGACACGCCCTCCCGCACCAGGCCCGCGGCATTGTGCGCGGCCCGCCGCATCGGGCGCGCCCAGACGACCGCCGCCGCGGTTTCGAGCGCACGCAGCAGCGGTGCGCCGCTGCCGGTGAGGATCGCCAGCGTGCTCGCGAAGCGGGCGGTGTCGAGGCCGCGCAGGACGCTGCCGGCGACCGGTGTGCGCAGAAGCAGCCGGTGCCAGCGGTCGCGCCAGGCTTCGTTGCGCAACAGCAGCACTGCCCCCGCAACGAGCAGCGCGATTGCGATAAGCCAGTAGACGCCGGTAGCGCGAAGAAAGTCGCTGGTGGCGATCAGCGCGCGCGTGAGAAACGGCAGGGCCTGGCGGCTTTGCTCATAGACGGCGACGATCTGCGGGACGACATAGAGCAGCAGCGTCGCGATGACCGCAAGGGCGATCACCGTGATCAGCGCCGGATAAATCAGCGCCGCGGTAAATTGCGCGCGCAGGACCTGGCGCGCTTCGAGATAATCGGCCAGCCGGCTCAGCACGCCGCCCAGCTGGCCACTTTCGGCGCCGACGGCGACCAGGCCGCGGTAGAGATCGGAAAATGTGCGCGGAAAGCGCGACAGCGCCGCGGCCAGCGGCTCGCCGGCGGCGACCTGCTCGCGAATCGCGGCAAGTACGCGCGCCGCCCGCGGTTGATCGGATTGCTCGGCGACGGCGGCGAGCGCCTGGTCGAGCGGCATGCCGGACGCAACCAGGGTCGCGAGCTGGCGCGTCAGCAGCGCGAGCAGCGGTGCTGCGAGCCGCGTGGTCGCGGCGTGCGCGGAGCGCGCGGCCCCGGCTGGCTCGATCGCCGTCGGGAACAGGCCATCGCCGCGGAGCTGATCGCGAACCGCGCGCGCGGTGGCGGCGTCGAGCAGTCCGCGCTGGGCGCGACCGGCGCCGTCGACTGCCTCGTAGCGAAACGAGGGCACCGTTGAGGGCCTGTTCCGCGGCTCGGCTAGCGCCCGAAGCCGCGCAACGGCGCGCGCAGAAGGAACTGGCTCGGCTTGCCCAGCATCAGGTTGACCAAGTCGTCGAGCACGGGCGTCTCGAGCGCATCGGGATGGAAATCGAAGACCACCGGCTCGAACCGGTCGACGTTGCGCAAGGTCACGATGATGCTCTCGTTGACGAAATCGGGGTCGAAGCGAACCTCGCAGCGCATGCCCGGCGCGATGCGGATCGTGTTCTTGGTCGCGGCGCCGCGCACCGTCGAATCCGACTCGCAGCTGAACTCGATATTGGCGGTGACCAGGGCGCGCTCGATTTCGCCGGAGCGGCGCATCGCCACGTGCAGCGGCGGCGGCGCCGGACCCGTCAGCGTGTAGTAGACGACGACATGGGCGTAGACCTCGTGCTTCTGCAGCGGCTGCTTGCGGAACATGACCAGGCCGCGGTCGAACACCATGTCGGTGTAGCGCGCGATCTCCGGCAGCACGAATTCGCGGTCGATGCGCGGCGCGATCACCTGCAACAGCTTGCAAGCCTCGTCGAAATACTGGAACACCGCGTGCAGCCGGCGGTCGACCCGCTCGATGACTTCGCGCGACAGCCGCTGCTCCTGAACGCGGCGCGCGCTGACCGAGTCGGCTTGCAACCGCAGCTGCTCGAGCAAATACGATTTCGGCGGATGGGCCATCGAGCGAACGCGTTAGCCGGCGCCGGTCACTCGCAAAAGCTCCGCGAGCGACGTCGTGCCGTCGGCCAGCCACCGCGCACCGTCTCCGCGCAGGCTGCGCACGCCGGCACGCGCACACGCTTCGCGCAGCGCCGGCTCGCCGGCGTGATCGTGGATCAGGCGGCGCAAGGTCTCGTCGACCAGCACCAGCTCGTAAATCCCGGTGCGGCCGCGATATCCGGAATCGCCGCATTCGGCGCAGCCGACCGGCCGGTATAGCGGCAATCCCGGCGGCAGGCCCAGCTCGGCCAAAAGCTCGGCTTCGCCCGGCGTCGGCGGTGATGCGACGCGGCACGCGGGACACAGGCAGCGCACCAGTCGCTGCGCCAGCACACCGACTAGACTCGACGCCAGTAGGTAGGTCTCGACGCCCATGTCGGCGAGCCGGGTCACGGCGCTCACCGCGTCGTTGGTATGCAAGGTAGCCAGCACCAGGTGGCCGGTAAGGCTCGCCTGCACGGCGATCTGCGCGGTCTCCAGATCGCGTATCTCGCCGATCATCACGATGTCCGGGTCCTGCCGCAGGATCGAGCGCAGCGCCCGCGCGAAGGTGAAATCGATGCGCGGATTGACCTGCGTCTGACCGACGCCGTCGAGCGCGAACTCGATCGGATCCTCGGCCGTCATCACGTTGAGCTCGCCGCGTGGCAGCCGCGACATCGCCGCGTACAGCGTCGTCGTCTTGCCCGACCCGGTCGGACCGGTGACCAGCAGAATTCCGTGCGGTTCGCGGACCAGCGCGTCGATCGCGTCGCGCGTCGGCTCGCTCATGCCCAGCGCCGCCAAGTCGAGCCGCGCCGTATCCTTATCGAGCAGGCGCAGCACGACGCGCTCGCCCGGCCCGGTCGGCAAGGTCGACACGCGCACGTCGACGCTCTTGTCGCCGAGCTTCAATGCCATCCGCCCATCCTGCGGCAGGCGTTTCTCCGCGATGTCGAGGCTCGCCATGACCTTCAGTCGCGACACCAGCGCCGCGTGCAGCGCGCGCGGCGGTTCGACGACGTCGCGCAACACACCGTCGACGCGGAAGCGCACGACCGAGCGCGTTTCGTACGGTTCGAAGTGCAGGTCCGACGCGCGCTCGCGCAGCGCCTGCAGCAACAGCGCGTTGATCATGCGGATCACCGGCGCGTCGGACGTTGCGCCGAGCAGATCCTCGGCCTGCGGAATATCCTGTAGCAGCCGCGCGAGGTCGGCATCGCGTGACAGGTCGCCGGAAAACTGCGTCACCGGCGCGGCCTGGTTGTATGCGGTTGCGAGCTCGGCGGCGAAGCGCTCGGCGTTGACCGTCAGCGTCTTCAGCGGCCGCTGCAGGACGCGGGTGAGCTCGGCGATGCCTTCGACCGACGCGTCGCTGCGCGCCAGCACCAGAATCGATTCGCCGTCGTCCTTCAGCGGCAGCACGCCGTGGAGGCGCGCGAATGCGTACGGAACGCGCTCGAGCGCCGCCGGCGCCGCGCTCGCGCCGGACGAAGGAGTGGAGACAGGTGCCGGCATGCGCCCGCGGCCTTGCCGCTATTTCGTGCCGGGCGGCGGCGCGGGCGGCGTCGCCACCGGGGCAGGCGGCTGGGTGATCGACGGCAGCCGCGGCTCGGTCGGGTCGGTCCAGAACAGCCGCGGCCCGGGTGACAGGCGCTGCTGCTCGCCGATCAGATAATCGTAGCGATCGCCGGTGAGCGCCGCGCCCGCGCTGCTGGTGCGCACGACCGTCGGCTTCAGAAAGACCATCAGGTTGGTCTTGATCCGCCGCCGGTTGTCGTAGCGAAAGAGCTGGCCCAGTACCGGAACGTCGCCGACGAGCGGAACCTTGTTCGTGCCGTCGGTGTAGCTGTCCTGGATCAGTCCGCCCAGAACGATGATCTGGCCGTCGTCGACCATCACCGTCGATTCGAGCGAGCGCTTGTTGGTGATGATGCCGGCCGCGTTGGTCGTGTCCTCGATGCGCGAAACTTCCTCGTAGATCGTCAGCTTGACACTGCCGCCTTCGGTGATCTGCGGCTTGACCTTGAGGATCAGGCCGACGTCCTTGCGCTCGATCGTCTGGAACGGCGTCACCGTCGCCGTCGATCCGGTCTGTGCATACTGGCCGGTGATGAACGGCACGTTCTCGGCGACGATGATGCTGGCCTGCTCGTTGTCGAGCGTCAGCAGGTTGGGCGTCGAAAGGATGTTGGTGTTCGCGTCCGATCCCAGTGCGCGCGCGAGCAGCGCGAGGTTGGTGATCGTGCCGAGTCCCGGGATGTTGATCGTGCCGCGGATGATGCCCAGGTTGAGGCCCTGCCCCAGCGAACCCAGGTTCGCCTGCGCGTCGATGATGTTGGTGCCGGTGCCTCGCGTGCCGAAGTTGGTCCCGCCCCCGACCTGGGTCGCGCCGTTGTTGAGCTTGTTGGCGTCGAGGATGTTCCACTGAATGCCGAATTCGGCTGCTTTGTCGGCCGAGACCTCGACGACCAGCGCTTCGACATAGATCTGCGCGCGGCGGACGTCGAGCTTGTCGACGATCGCGCGAATGTTGTTGTACATGGGCTCCGGCGCCATCACCAGCAGCGCGTTGTTCGCTGCGTCCGCCTGTATCGTGACGCCCGCGGCGGCAAGCCCTGCTCCACCGCCGAGCGGCGATGCGGCCGCGGCGCCGGCGCCGCCGGCCGGCGGAGTCGGTGCCGACGGTCCGGCGGTACCGAGACCCGACACGTTGGGCGCGAGCGACGTTGCCGGCGTGAGGTCGCCTGCATCGCCGCCGCCGCTGAGCAGCGCGCGCAGCGTCCGCGCCACCCGCACCGCATCGGCGTTCTTCAGATAGATGATCGAAATGTTGCCGCCAGCTCGTCCCGGCGTATCGAGATCGCCGATCAGCGCTCGCACGCGTGCAAGCCGCGCGGCATTCTCGCCGCGGATCAGCACGCTGTTGGACCGCGCGTCCGCGACCAGCGTCAGCCGCTGCTGCGCATCCGCGGCCCCGCCGGCCCCGGGCGCGGTATCGGCGAGCAGCCGCGTCAGCATCGGCACGATGTCGAGCGCGGAGGCGTTGCGCAGCGGCACGATGATGGATTCGCCGGCGGGCGTCACGTCGAGCGAGGCGATGATCCGGTCGATGCGCTTCAGGTTTTCGGCGTAGTCGGTGATCACCAGCGCGTTGGCCGTCGGCACGGCGGCGATCGCATTGTTCGGCGTGATCAGCGGCCGCAGCACGTTGACGAGCTGGGTCGCCGATTCGTACTTGAGTATGTACACCGCGGTGACCAGGCGATCGCCGCCCACGGTGACGGGGCCGGTGACCACCGGCATGCCTTGCTGCTTGGCTTCGGCTTCGGGCACGATCTTGGTAACGCCGGGACCTTCGATCGCGGCCAGACCCTGAAGGCGCAGCGCCGAGAGCAGCGTCGGATAGATCAGCGCGCGCGGGACCGGTGTGGCGGAAACGATGTTGACTACACCCTTCACGCGCGGATCGAGCACGAAGTTGCGCCCGGTCATTTCGCCGACGGCCCGGATGACGGCGTCGATATCGGCGTTGACGAAATTTAGCGTCACCGCATCGTCGTCTGCGCGCAGCGGCTGGGCCAGCAGGACGGCTGCGACCGCGGCCGCGGCAAGCAATTGGCTCGGTCGGCTCACGGAGAGCGGGAAGTTGGGCTTGGCGTGGTTGCCGTCATATCGCTCCGCGTCGCGCTTTACCGCGTGGGGCCGAAAATCCGCGCAATGATAGCATGCGGGTCCACCGCCCCCGGAGGGCAACCCGGGCCTTCCGGACGTTGAATCCGCCATGCCATCTCGCAGCATCTAAGGCCATAAATCACGATTGCAGGGAGTGCTCATGTCCAGCCAGTTTGTAAGTTTTCGTGTCATGCCGCTGGCGTTCGGTGCGCTGCTGGCCGCGATGCTGTGCCTTGCGGCGGGCCCCGGCGCAGCCGCCGACGCGCCAGGCAAGGTGGGCACCCCGGCGGCGCAGAAGTCGCCGCCCGCGCCGTCGCCTCCCTCCGCGACAATGTCTCCGACGCCGCCGCCGTCCGCCACGGCAAAGCCCGCCGACCCGTCGGCCGCACCCGACGATACCGCGACCGCCTCCGACGAGCGGGATGATTCGTTCCCCTTCGGCCGCCACCGCGGCCGCATTCAGATCGACGACTTCGACTCGTTCAAGCAGGCGATGGACGTTGCGCCGTGGATCGTCGGGGTCGTCTTCCTGGTGCTCGGATCGATTTTCCTCACGCCTATCATCCTGCTGGTCGGCATCATCTGGTACAAACTGCGCAAGACGCGACTGCAGAACGACGCGGTGCTGAAACTTGCCGAGAGGGGCGTGATGCCCTCGGCCCAGGCAGTCGACGCGGTGATGGCCGGAACGCCGCCGGCGCAAGCGGCACCCGCGGTAGCCGCAGCCGCCGCCGTTCCGGTGGCAGTCGCATCACGGCGTCGCGCCGTGTGGTCGGACCTGCGCAAAGGCGTGCTGCTGGTTGCGGTCGGGCTCGCGCTGGTTCTGTATTCGATAACCGACGCCGGCGAGGCGAACTGGCTGGGCCTGGTGCTGCTTTTCGTCGGCACGGGCTATGTCGCACTATGGCGACTGGAAGATCGGCATCTGGAGCGTCGCGTCGGCAGCGGCGATGGCAACGATTGAACGGGGACGTGCGCACGTCGGCAGGCAATCTCGATGTCGTCCACCCCGGTCAGCGACGCGCAGCTGATCGCCCGTGCAGTCGTCCAGGACGATCGCCACGCTTTTGGCGAGCTGGTGCGGCGGCACCAGTCCGCGGTGCGCTCGACCTTGCGCAGGCTGACCGGGGGTAACATCGCGCAGGCCGACGATCTGGCTCAGGAGACTTTTTTGCTCGCCTACCGCAACCTGAAATCGTTTCGACAGGAAGCCAAATTCTCGACCTGGTTGTATCGGATCGCCTACAACGTCTTTCTGGCCGACGCGCGAAAGATCAAGGAGCTGCCAATGCCCGAGGACGCCGACGGCGAGCCGGTCGCCGCGGCGGACACTGCGGCGCCGAGCCTGTCGCGGCAGGCGGCATTGAGCATCGACCTGGAGCGTGCGATGCTGGTGCTCTCCGAGCCGGAGCGAGCAGCGATCGTGCAGTGCTATCATAATGACTTGTCGCACGAGGAGGCCGCGCAGGTTTTGGGCTGCCCGGTCGGCACGGTGAAAACGCACATCCTGCGCGCCAAGCAGAAGCTCAAGTCGCGCCTGGGTGCATGGAGCCCGCAAACATGAACACGCAGGTCGATAGCGCCGACTGGCTCGACGCCGCGCTCGAGCAAGCGGCGCAAGAGCATCGCGCCGCTTATGTCGCCGACGACGGCTTCACTGCGCGGGTGATCGGCCGCCTGCCTATGGCGCCGACGCTGCCTGCGTGGCGGCGGCCGGTGATCGTGTTGTTGTGGCTGCTGGCGGGTGTCGGCGCGTTCGTCTCACTGCCGGGCGCGTTCGACAATGCATTCCGCGGCAGCGTGGCGCTGCTGGTCGGCCGGCCGCTGGGCTTTGCCGACATCGCTCTGCTGCTCGCCGTATGCGGCGCAGCGGCGTGGACCTCGCTGGTGTACGCGGCCAGGGCAAGCTGAAGCCGGCCGAGCAAACCTAAGCGCAACTGCGCGCGGATCGACGTCGCGCGGCAAGCCGCGCGACCGCAAAAAAATGGCCGCCTTTCGAGGCAGCCATTTTGTTTCCCGGCCGGGACGCGCTCGCAGGCGCGCTATTGCAATACGAAGTTGACTTCGACTTCGGCTTCGTACTTGTCGCCCTCGGGCTTGAATCTCCACATCGAAAGCGCGCGGATGACCTCGCGATCGAATACTCGCGGAGGATTCGCGCTGACGATCTTGACGTCGGTCACCTGACCCTTCTCATCGACCTGCAGTCGGGCGACGACCTTGCCGCTCTCGACGCCATCGCGTCGGGCTCTTTCCGGAAAGACCGGATCGACCTTGTCGATCGGCACAAGCCCCCGGCGTATGGCAGGCTTGGGCGCCGGCGGCGGCGGCGCCGGTGGGGGCGGCGGCGCGATCACATGCGGCTCGGGCGGCGGCGTAATCGTCGGCGCCGCGATCACCGGCTCGGTATTTGTCACCGGCGGAGGGATGTCGGGTGGCGGAATATAGGGCTGCTCGGGCGGCGGCGGCGCCTTGGGTATTTCGATCTTCTTCGGCGGCGGCGGTGGTGGCGGCGGGGGAAGCTTGATTTCCTCGATGATCGTCGCCGTCAGCGGCTTCTTGATCACCTCGACCGCGCGCCGCGCGAGACCCGTGACCAAAGCATAGATCACGATCGCGTGCACTAGGATGACGATCGAGATCCCGATCAGATGCCGGGTCGGGTCCCGCTGTTGTCGTGCGAAGTCCATGTGCTTATGACTCCAGCCGGCTGTCGCAGTTCGCGACGCGGCTACTCGATGAACTGCTCACTGCCGACGATGCCGATCTTGGTCAGCCCCAATCGCTGCGCCGATGCCATCACGGCGGCAGCGACCGAATATTTCGATTCCTTGTCCGGCCGCAGGTGGACCTCGGGCTGCACCTGCTGCGACGCCGCGGCGGTGATCTTTTGCTCGAGTGCGGCGCGGTCGGGTACGACTTCGCCGTTCCAGTAGATGGCGCCGCGGTCGTCGATGTCGATCTTGACGACTTCGGGCAGAACCAGCGGCGGCGGCGGATTGCCGACCGGCATGTTGAGATTGACCGAGTGCAGCTGGATCGGGATCGTGATGATCAGCATGACCAGCAGCACCAGCATGACGTCGATCAGCGGCGTCGTGTTGATGTCCAGCATGACGTCACCGTCGCCGGTCGACCCGCCGCTGGTACCCACATTCATTGCCATGTCGCGCTCCTCAAGGCTTTGCCTGGGCTCGTCAGCCGCTGCTGCGCGGCGGCGGCTCGGTGATGAATCCGACCTTCGATATGCCCGCCCGCTGACAGGCGTAGATGATGCGGCCGACCGCCTCGTATTTGGCGCCGCCGTCGCCGCGGATCTGCACCTCCGGCTGCGGCGTGAGCACCGAGACCTTTTTCAGCCGCTCGATCAACGCAGCCGTCGTCGGTATCCGCAGGTCGTTCCAGTAAATACGATCCTGGAGATCGACCGAGAGGACGATGTTCTCCGGCTTGGTCTCGCGGACCTCGTTACGCTCTTTCGGCAGCTGGACCGGAATCGACGTCGTGACGACGGGGATGGTGATCAGGAAGATGATCAGCAGCACCAGCATGACGTCGACGAGCGGCGTGGTGTTGATCGTCGAGACGATCTCGTCCTCGTCCCCGCTGGACGCACCGACGGTCATCGCCATGGCATCAGGCCCTGGCCGGAGCCGCCGCCACCTTCGGGGCGCTCAGCAGCACGGCATGAAGATCGGCGCCGAAACTGCGCACCATGTCCATCGCCGCCTTGTTGCGGCGGATCAGCCAGTTGTAACCCAGGACCGCCGGCACCGCGACCGCCAGACCGAATGCGGTCATGATCAGCGCTTCGCCCACGGGGCCCGCGACTTTGTCGATCGACGCCTGCCCAGCGATGCCGATCGCGGTCAGCGCGTGGTAGATGCCCCAGACCGTGCCGAACAGACCCACGAAGGGCGCCGTCGAGCCGACAGTAGCCAGAAAAGCCAGACCGTCCTGCGTGCGCGCCTGGATGTTGTCGATCGCCCGCTGGATCGACATCGTGATCCAGGTGTTGAGATCGACGTTGCCCAGGAGGCCCACGTGCTTGCTCGACGCCTCGAGTCCCGATTCCGCGATAAAGCGATAGGGGCTGCCCTCCTTGAGCTTCTCGGCGCCCTGGCGCACCGACGGCGCATTCCAGAACGACCGGTCGGCGTCGCGCGCCTGCCGGTTCATCCGCCACTGCTCGTAGACCTTGGTGACGATGATGTACCAGCTGCCCATCGACATCAGCGCCAGTATCGCCAGCGTTACCTTGGCGACGATATCGCCGCCCTTCCACAGCGCCTCGAGGCCGTACGGGTTGTCGACCAGCTCGGTCGTTCGGTCTGCCTTGGCGGCGGCCGGTGCAGCCGGCGCAGCGGGCGCGGCCGGTTGCGCGGCTGCCGGCGGCGTCGAATCCGGACTGGTAGCGGGCGTCGCGGGCTGCCCTTGCGCTTGCGCCGCGAACGGAACCACCGCGGGGGCCGCCGCAAGCAGCAGGGCCGCGGCCAGCATGGCCAGGCGGGTCATCTTCAGCATGTTATCTCCAGGAATTGTCGTATTCAGTCGAAAAGTTGGCGTTCGGCCCGGCGCTGCGAGTGTGTGCTTGATACTAAGAGGCCTCGACATGTCTGACTCGGGAGTCCGTCTTACATCGATCCCGGGCCGGGCGGGTAAACGCCAAAACGCGTTGGCCCCGCCATGGGGCAGGGCCAAGCTTTCGTCAGAAAGTCGCGGGATTCTACACAAAAGCGTCAAAAAGTACCACCCAAGAATGCCGCTCCGACGCGAAGGCCAAGGCTGCCCGAAGGGGGCCGCCGCCCCGCCCGTCGGCAAGCGCACCCGCTGCCGGTCGAAGCCCGCCTGGGGCGCTCCTACATTCGCTCGGCGCATGCGAGCGATGCACGCATTTCGTTTGCGGCCGGCAGTGCCCATTTCGATAATGCATTCGTGAGCCGGACCATCAAGAGCACGTCGAATGCACGCATCGAATGCCGCAGTCTTCGCCGCCAGGACCCGCTTGGCGGGGGTCGGCGAGGGTCAGGTTGCAGTTCGTCGCGCGCTGTGTTCGCTGGCACCCGGAATTCAGCGTGTTCGTCGCTTGCGTCTTGAGACCGTCACCCCTGCTGCCTAGGATGCGCCTAAAGCACGAGCACAAAGGCGTTTCGAAATCTGAATCCGCACCTCCGGGTTGCGGCATCCAAAGCAGGCAGCAACAAACGAAACAGGAGCAGACCATGAACGACTACAAGCCCTCGTCCCGTCCCGCCGCCTTCGGCGCCGTTGCTGTCGCTCTGACGGCCATGACTATTGGCCTCGCAGTGGTCCTGCCGGCGAAAATCGGCACGGGGAACCACGAGGTTCGCATCGTATCCGCTCCGGAGGTCGCTGTCGTGCCCGCGGCGGAGCCGGATGCCGGTCCGATCCGCATCGAGGTAATCGCCCGACGCGACTCCCCATGGACGCCGGTGCAGACTCACTTCACGGCGCCGAAATCCAGGACGCAAGGGTCGGGACGGCTGGGCGCCCACACGGTCGCCGCGCCGGAGCCCTTGAGCCGCGCCGACGCCGGACTGCAGCCTGCGCTCTGCCCCTATTTGAGCAAGGGAACGGTCGCCGCCACGTCGTAAGCCTGGACCGCCCGGATCTTGGATTCGAGCTGCAGATAGCGCGCAGCCTTTTTCGGCGACAGGATCCGGGTCGGAACACCCCTCATCAAGCGGTTCTGCAGCGTCCGCCGCGCCTTGAGCTCGGCCTCGTCGACCGCGATCAGCTCATTGACCAACCGCTTCGCGTAAAGCTCCGATTCGGGCGCGTCGCCAACGATGACCTGCTGGATCGCTACGACGCGGCGCCGATTGGTCATGTCCAGGTTGCGTTGGTATTCGTCGTACACCGGCCAGAACCTCTTCTCCTCGGCCGCGGTGAGCTTGAGCGTCGACGCGACATAAGCCTTCTTGTCGGCACGCACGGCATTGCGCAACGCCTGCATGTCGGTGACGTCAGCGATTTTGTCTTCGGCCGATGCGCACTGCGCCGCCAGCATCGCGGTGGCGAACAGGACGGCGGCAAGGTTCTTGTTCATCATGGGTCCTCGATGTCGGTTGCGGTCGCTCGCTCCCACCAGCCTGTCCACTCGGCCTCTCGCCGAATGTCCAGGCCTAGACGCCCGCGGCGAAACGCGGACGCGATCAGGCGCCTGGTCGCTGTGACGTGCGTCAGTCCCCGGACGCTGGAGCCGAACGTCTTGCAGCGCGTCTTTTAGCACATTTTATTGCCGCGCGGGCCGCCGGCGGACCGCTGCCGGGTTGCGGACCGGCGCATTGGGCGCGATCATTGGCGACCCGGCGCTCCGCCGGGACTCGCGCCGCCATCCGGCGATATCCCATCACCAATGCCAATGCAATCTTCATCGATCGATGCGCGCGCGCTCAGAGAGTCCGGCGTCGAAGCCTTGCGCAGGGGCGACCCGCGCAAGGCCCGCGAGGCCTTCGAGCAGATCGTCGAAGCCGGCCGTGCCGACGCCTCGGCTTGCATCGGGCTCGCCTATGCCTGTCGCGGACTCAACGACAAGGCGGCATCGCTCGCGGCCGTAGAGAAGGCGCTGTCGCTCGAGCCGCGCAATCTGCGCGCGCTGATTCTCAAGGCCGATCACTTGGCCGAGGCCGGCGAAGCACGCGCTGCCTCGGCCTTCTATCTCGCCGCAACCCAAAGCGCTCCGCCTTCCGACCAGCTTCCATCCGACCTGCGCAAGGAACTCGAGCGCGCCCGGAGCATGTGCGACCAGTACGCCGCGCAATTCGAGGGCTTTCTCGGCGACCGCCTGTTCGGTGCGCACCCGGAGGCCCGGCAGACCGAGCGGCGCTTCGCGCAATCGCTCGACATCCTGCTGGGCAAGAAGCAGGTCTACTTGCAGCAGCCGCGGTATTACTACTTTCCGGAGCTTCCGCAAATCCAGTTCTACGACCGAAACCTCTTTCCCTGGCTCGACGCGCTCGAAGCCGCGACGTCCGACATCCGGGACGAGCTGATCGAAATCCTGAGGGAGCCGTCGGTTTTCCGGCCGTACGTCCAGCCCGAGCCCAACCGGCCGCACAACGATCAGGCGGGGATGCTGAACAATCCCGCCTGGAGTGCGTTCTATCTGTGGAAAGACGGAGAAATCGTCGCCGATAACGCCGCGCGCTGCCCGAAGACCGTTCGCGCGCTGGCCGATACACCGCTGGCGCGCGTCAAGGGGCGCTCACCTGCGGCCCTGTTCTCGCTGCTTCGGCCGGGGACGCACATTCCGCCGCATAACGGCTTCGTCAACACGCGCCTGATCTGCCATCTGCCGTTGATCGTCCCGGAATCGTGCCGGCTGCGGGTCGGCAACGAAACGCGCACTCCTGTCGAGGGCAAGGCGTGGCTTTTCGACGACACGATCGAGCACGAAGCATGGAACGACAGCGCGGAAACTCGCGTCATCCTGCTGTTCGAAGTATGGCGCCCCGAGCTCAGCGCCGAAGAGCGCAAGCTGGTCAGCGCGATGTTCGAAGCGATCGACCAGCACAGCGGCCAGACCACGGCCTGGGAAATCTAGCGCCGCCGTCCCGCCCTGCGCTCCGGCGGCTACGTCCGCGGCGAATTCCTGATCGCGTCCACGCCGTCGGCGGCAAATCGCTTGAACATGCCGTCGAACCAGAAGGTGGTCGTGACATTGTTCGCGCGGCTCAGCCGCAGCATGTCCTGCGCCGTGGCGTGATCGGAGACGACGGCGACGAGCGCTCCGTTGGCGGCGTCGCGCGCCTCCAGCGTGACCGTCGCCTCCCCCGCATCCCGGGCAAACGACCGGTTACGTCCCGGCGGAAACACGTCCGGCGCATTGACGTACAGGTCGGTGACATGCGGCGAAAGGCGAAGGACGCCAGGACCCGGCGCCGTCACGATCTGGTAGCCGCGCGCCTTCAAGGCATCGGCCAGGATTCCGCCCAGGTTGGCGGTCGTCTCGTCGGCAATGCGGCGCGCGTCCTCGGGTCCGATGCGCGTGACATAACGAGGGTCATTGACGCTCCTGTCCCACTCCTTGCTGAATTGCACGGTCACCGGATCGATCATGACCTGTTGATACCGGGCCAGGTCCGCGTTCGGACGCACGTAGACCGCGTCCAGCTTCCGCGATTGCACCGCCACCAGTCCATCGTAGCCGGCGGGCGCCGTCGCCCCGTACGGAGCCGCCATGGCCGTGGCGCCGCCCAGCGCCGCCATTATCACCACCAGATATGCGTTGAGTTTCATGTTCGCTCCTGTCGCGTTTGCTCCCCAAACACCGTGCCGATCACTCTGCAGCTAGGACCATCGCCACCCGCGGGCCGTTCCACAATGTTGCGCCGGAATCGGGAAAACCGCCACGGCCTAACAGACGCAAACAGTGGGTGTGCAGTTAAACTTCCAGTCGGTGAACAAGCGCACTGACGAAAGCTCCGACATTCCCTATGACGGTAGAGCGGCCGAGTACGAGTGCCGATGAGATGGTGGCGCGTTTGGCGGCGTCACCCAACATCTATCCGCAGAAGATTGACCTCAATAGCCTGATGGTCTTGCTAGTGCAGTTCGACGAGGATGCCTACCGTCGGGCAAGCTTCCTGGACGACCGCATCCTGACGCCCGCGACCGTGGGCGCCTGGGCGGGCGTCGACAAAGTCTTCGACGCGTCGCGGCTGGTGCGCAACGCGCGCCCCGTGCATTTCATCTTCCACACCGGGCATGTCGGCTCGACCCTGGTCAGCCGCCTGCTCGACGAGACCGGCATTGTGCTGTCATTGCGCGAGCCGCTGCCGCTCAGAACCTTCGCTGAAGCGCACGATGTAGCCGGTCGGACCGACGCGCTGCTGAGCGATGTAGAATTCGATCGGAATCTCGCCATGCTGATGCGGCTATGGGGCCGCGGTTACCCGCCGACCCGCAGTGTCGTGATCAAGGCGACCAGCAGCGCCGGACGTCTGGCGGCGACACTGCTCTCGGCAAGCGAAGGCTCGCGGGCGATCTACCTCAATCTCCGCGCCGAGCCGTATCTGGCGACACTGCTGGCCGGACAGAACTCGCCGACCGACCTGCGGGGCCACGGGCCGGAGCGCATGCGCCGGCTGCAGTCGCGCACCAAGGCTCCGCTCGCGCCCTTGCATTCGCTGTCGATCGGTGAGCTGGCCGCGATGAGCTGGCTCGCCGAATCCTGGTCCCAGCACGACGCGCGCAAACAGTTTCCGGCCAGGATACTCGCACTCGATTTCGATCGAGTTCTCGAAAGCGTAGCGCCGAGTATCGGCCGCGTCCTCGACCACTTCGGATTGCCCGCCGAAACGCGACAACTCGACCAGATCGGCCGCAGTCCGGTGCTGACGCGTTATTCGAAGGCGCCAGAATTCGCCTATACGCCGAACGTACGCGCCGAGCTGATCCGCGATTCGCGGCGTCGCAACGGCGATCAGATCCGCCAGGGTCTGGCGTGGCTCGAGCGGCTGGCGGAATCGGACGCTGCTGCGGCCGAAATCGTGCAAGAGTTCAGCTAGTCGATCAGGTCGTCGACCACATGCGCAGCAGGTTCTGCCGCACGACATCGAGGCGCACGCGGCTTTCCCATTTCATCGTCAGCCCCTCGAGGGCAGCCACCTCGTTGAGCTCGTAGATCTGCGTCCGCTGGTGCTGATCGGGAACGAAGCTCTCGATGAAGGTTATCGACACCAGGCGCTGGCCGGAACGCACCGGAACGACCTCGTGCAGGGCCGTCGACGGGTAGACGATAGCGTCGCCCGCCGAACCCTTGAACGCGATCGCCTGGTTGCCGACCACGATCGACAGCTCGCCGCCCTCGTAGGATTCCGGATCGTTGACGAAGACCGTGCAGGAAAGATCAGACCGGAGGCTGACGTTGCCGAGCTGGATCAGCGCCGCGTCGGCGTGCGCGCCGTACTTCATGCCAGGCTCGTAGCGACACAACAACGGCGGCGCCACGCGCTTGGGCATCGCGAAATCGACGAATTCGCGGGACCGCGCGAACGCGGCGTTGACGATCTGGACCGATTCGGCGTATTTCGGATCGTTGTGATCCGCCTGCAGATTGTCCTTGGTCTGGTTCGCCGGATTCGAAACGCGGCCGTTGATGAAGCGCAATTCGCCGCCCAGTGTCGTAAGCCGCGCGATGTCGGCGTCCGCAAGAAGCTTGCTGATTTTCAGGAACACCTGGCACCCCGGCTGATGTCGTTGGCGTCTCGAGTCGATACAGCGCGATGGCGCCGGCTGGCGCCCCGCCCGGTATGGGGCGACCCGCGGCCAATGCGAATCGTACACTGCCGTAAAGCGGTTGCGGATCGGGACGCCGGGCGCCATCATACCGCCGCCCGGCCGCACGCCGCAGCTTTCGACGAACGGGGGAATCCAGCCGATGCAGAATGCAGGGGACAGCCTGGGAGAGATAGATGCCCTCGAAGCGCAGGCGGCGCAGGCGGCGCAATCGGGCCGCGATGCCGAGGCTCTCAGGCTTTGGGCGCGAATTCTGGAAATCGACCCGGTCCACGCCCGGACCTTGACTGCCGTCGGCCAGCACGCGTTTCAAAAGGGCGAATTTCAATCGGCGCGCAAAGCGTTCCAGCGCGTGGCCGACGCGCACGGCAGGACTCCCCAGCAATGGGTCAACCTCGCGCTGGCCTGCCAGAAGCTCGAAGACGACGCCGCGGAAGAACAGGCGATCCAGCGAGCGCTGAGCATCGATCCGACCGAGCTTGTCGCGCTGATCCTGCGCGCCAATCTGCAGGAGCGCCAGGGGAAGACGTACCAGGCCGCCCAGACCTACGGCGCCATTACCAGCGTCTCACCGCCGCTCGAGCGGCTGCACCCCGATCTGCGGCCGGCGGTCGCGCATGCGCTCGCGTTCAGGGAAAAATACGACCGCGAGTTCGGCATTTTCATCGATGACTTTCTCGATGCCCACTACAAGAATTTTGCCGGCGAGAACCTGAAGCGGTTTCGCAGCTCCGTCGATATGCTGGTCGGAAGAGCGCGGCGCTACGATTCGCAATCGGCGATCTATCACTACCCGAACCTGGCGCCGGTCGAGTTCTTCGATCGATCCCTGTTTTCCTGGCTCGACCCGATCGAGGCGGCCACCGACCAGATCCGCGACGAATTTCTCGTCGTACTCCAGACCGAGGAAGGTTTCACGCCGTACATCACCTACCCTGACGACGTTCCCCAGAACCAGTTCGCCGAGCTCAACCATTCGCCGCGCTGGAGCGCATTGCATCTTTACAAGCTGGGGAAGCTGGTCGAGGAAAACGCCGCCAAATGCCCGGCGACGATGCGCGCCTTGCAGCACGCACCGCAGCCCGATCAGCCCGGACGGACGCCGTCTGCGATGTTCTCGCTGCTGCGGCCGAGGACCAGGATTCCGGCG
>DATASF010000143.1:0-17798 GCA_036269335.1 Casimicrobiaceae bacterium | reverse complement strand
GTCGAATCGGTGCCCGGCCTGACGTGGCCGACACTGGTGTTCGAAAAGCGGCTGACGCTCCGGATCGGCAAGCTCGAGGTCGAGATCATGCAGATCGGACGCGGTCACACCAAGGGCGATACCGTCGTCTGGTTGCCGCAGGAGCGGATCCTCTTCTCCGGCGACCTGGTCGAATACCAGACGACGCCGTACACGGGCGACGCTTACCTGACCGACTGGCCGGCCACGCTCGATGCCATCGCGGCGCTCAAGCCGGCCAAGCTCGTGCCGGGCCGCGGCGCTTCGCTGCAGACCGAAGCGCAGGTCGCGGCCGGTCTCGACGGCACGCGCGCTTTCATCACCGACATGTTCGCCGCGGTGAAGGCGGGTGCCGCTTCCGGCAAGGACTTGCGCACCGTGTACAAGGAAACGTACGCCGCGCTCAAGCCCAGGTTCGGCGACTGGGTGATATTCGACCACTGCCTGCCGTTCGATGTGACGCGCGCGTACGACGAGGCAACCCAATACCGTGACCCGCGCATCTGGACGGCGCAGCGCGACAAGGAAATGTGGGAGTCGCTCGAAGGCTAGTCGCTCACTCTCCATCCCGTTGAAGACCTACGCACACCCGGTCTACCCATACGTCCGACCACCCGACGCCGGCGCCGCGACGCGACATTGGCCGGTTGTCGTCGCGGGGGCCGGACCGGTTGGGCTGACTGCTGCGATCGATCTCGCGCAGCGCGGCATCGACGTGCTGCTCGTCGACGAGGACGACACCGTCAGCGTGGGCTCGCGCGCGATCTGCTGGTCGAAGCGCACGCTCGAGATACTCGACCGCCTCGGGTGCGCCGAGCGGTTGGTGCAAAAAGGCGTCGGCTGGAACGTCGGCCGGGTTTTCCTTGGCGACGAGCAAGTCTACGAATTCAACCTGCTGCCCGGCGAGGGTCACCGCCGGCCCGCGTTCATCAATCTGCAGCAGTACTGGGTCGAGCAGTTCCTGGTCGAACGTCTGGGTGAGCTCGCGCACGCCGAGGTTCGCTGGCGCAGCAAAGTCGTGGGCGTCGAGCAGCACGGCGACCGGATCGCGCTTCGCATCAGCGCGCCCGACGGCGAATACACGGTGCACGCCGACTGGCTGATCGCCGCCGACGGTGTCCGCAGCCCGATCCGCAACATGCTCGGGCTCGAGTGCGAGGGCCAGGTCTTTCACGATCGGTTCCTGATCGCCGACATCGTCATGCACTCCGACTTTCCGGCCGAGCGCCGCTTCTGGTTCGACCCGCCGTTCCATCGCAACCAGTCGGCGCTGCTGCATCGCCAGGCCGACGACGTCTGGCGGGTCGACTTCCAGCTCGGCTGGGACGCCGAGCCCGAGGAAGAAAAAAAACCGGAGCGCATCGTTCCGCGCATCCGCGCCATGCTGGGCGACGATGCGCGGTTCGAAATCGAATGGGCGAGCGTCTACACGTTCCAGTGCCGGCGCATGCGCTCGTTCCGGCAGGGGCGCGTGCTGTTCGCAGGCGACGCCGCGCATCTGGTGTCGCCGTTCGGCGCCCGCGGCGCGAACTCGGGCATCCAGGACGCCGACAATCTGGCGTGGAAGCTCGACCTGGTGCTCGCCGGCCGGGCGCCCGAGCGCCTGCTCGACAGCTACGACATCGAGCGTGCTTACGCGGCCGACGAGAACATCCGCCACTCGACGCGCAGCACCGATTTCATCACACCGAAGAGCGACGTCAGCCGCACGTTTCGCGATGCCGTGCTCGGACTCGCCAGGCGCTACCCGTTCGCGCGAGCGCTGGTCAACAGCGGTCGGCTGTCGCTGCCTGCCACGCTGTCGGGGTCGCCGCTCAACACGCCGGACCGCGTCGGCGCGTTCGGCGGCGGTCCGGTCCCGGGCGCGGTCGCGATCGACGCACCGGTCGCCGGTCCGCGCGGCGGCTGGCTGCTCGGGTATCTCGACGCCGGCTTCGCCTTATTGTGCTTCGGGGACTGCGTGCCCGCCGACGCCGTGCGCTCGCTTGCGCGGGACGGCATTGCGTGCACGGTCGTGCAAGTGGGCGGACAGCCGGCGAATGGCGCCTGGCTGATCGAAGACAGCGAAGGCCTCGCGACCAGGCGCTACGACGCGAAGGTCGGAACCTGCTATCTGCTGCGTCCCGACCAGCATGTCTGCGCGCGCTGGCGCGGGTTCGACATAGAAGCCGTGCGCACGGCGATCGCGCGCGCAACTGCGCAGCCCGCACACGCGGCGAGGGCGGCGGCGTGACGACGCTCAATACCGAGGCCAATCTGCCGGCGCCCGACGACTTCTATCAGGAGCTGATCGATGCGCACCGCGATCTCACCGGGGCGCAGAGCGCGCTGCTCAACGCGCGCTTGATCCTGCTGCTGGCCAATCACGTCGGCGACCTCGCTGCGCTGCGCGAAGCGCTCGCCGCGGCACGGCAGGACCTGGGCGCGGTAAAATGAGCTTCGGCGGCACGCTCCGACCAAAGCGAAACCCGATGACGACCAAGACCACCGAGCGCCGACGCGATGCAGGCGGCGCGCTGCCGGCCGCGGAAAACGCGATCGCGGACGCCGCGTTCAGCTACCAATCGGGATTCGGCAACGAGTTTGCCACCGAAGCGCTGCCGGGCGCCTTGCCCGAAGGCCAGAATTCGCCGCAGCGCGCGCCGTACGGTCTGTATGCCGAACAGCTTTCGGGAACGGCGTTCACCGCGCGGCGCGCCGCCAATCGTCGCGCCTGGTTGTATCGCGTCCGTCCGGCCGCCGTGCACGAGCCGTTCCGCCGGATCGACAACGGCCGGATCGAAAGCCGTTTCGATCTATTGCCGACGCCGCCCGACCAGCTGCGCTGGGATCCGCTGCCGCTGCCGCCCGCGTCGGCGCCGACCGATTTTATCGATGGCCTGGTCACGATGGCCGGCAACGGCGCGCCCGCCGCCCAGAGCGGCTGCGGCATACACATGTACGCGGCGAACCGTTCGATGCGCGACCGCTTTTTCTACGACGCCGACGGCGAGTTCCTGATCGTGCCGCAGCAGGGCAGGCTGCGCCTCGACACCGAGCTCGGCCGCATCGCGGTGGCGCCGCAGGAGATCGCCGTGATTCCGCGGGGCGTGCGTTTTCGCGTCGAGCTTCTCGATCCCGACGCGCGCGGGTATGTCTGCGAAAACTTCAGCTCCCCGTTCAGGCTGCCGGACCTGGGTCCGATCGGCTCCAACGGTCTTGCCAATCCACGCGACTTCCTGGCGCCCACGGCAGCGTACGAGGACCGCAGCGGCAGCTTCGAGCTGGTCGCCAAGTTCATGGGCAATCTGTGGACCGCCGCGATCGATCACTCGCCGCTGGACGTCGTCGCCTGGCATGGCAACTACGCACCGTACAAGTACGACCTGAGGCGCTTCAACACGATCGGGTCGACGAGCTTCGATCATCCGGATCCGTCGATCTTCCTGGTGCTGCAGTCGCCAAGCGATACGACCGGCGTCGACACGATCGACTTCGTCATCTTCCCGCCGCGCTGGCTGGTGATGGAGCACACGTTCCGGCCGCCGTGGTTTCACCGCAACGTCGCCAGCGAGTTCATGGGATTGATCGAAGGGGTCTACGATGCCAAGGCCGAGGGATTCCTGCCTGGCGGCGCGAGCCTGCACAATTGCATGAGCGGCCACGGGCCCGACGCCGAGACCTTCGCGCGCGCGTCCGCGGCCGACGTATCGAAGCCGCAGCGCGTCTCCGACACGATGGCATTCATGTTCGAGACGCGGACCGTCATCCATCCGACGCGGTTTGCGCTGGAATCGGCGCAACGCCAACCCGAGTACTACCGCTGCTGGGCGACGCTGGCCAGCCATTTCGACCCGCACAAGCCCTGAAAGGCCCGATGAGCGACTCCTACCAGAACATCATTGTCGAAACGCGCGACCGCGTCGGCATCATCCGCCTGAACCGGCCGCAGCGGATGAACGCGCTGAACGAGGCGCTGGCCGATGAGCTCGGCCGCGCGCTCGCCGCGTTCGATAGCGACGCCGGCATAGGCGCGATCGTCGTCACCGGCAATGAAAAGGCCTTCGCAGCCGGCGCCGATATCGGGGCGATGGCCGAATGGGATTACCAGAAAGTCTACGCCGACAACTACATCATGAGCTGGGAGTCGATGCGCGGTACGCGCAAGCCGGTGATTGCCGCGGTCGCCGGCTATGCGCTGGGCGGAGGCTGCGAACTGGCGATGATGTGCGATCTGATCATCGCCGCCGACACGGCCAAATTCGGCCAGCCGGAAATAACCATAGGAACGATGCCGGGCATGGGCGGGACGCAGCGCCTGCCGCGCGCGGTCGGCAAAGCCAAGGCGATGGACTGGTGCCTGACCGGCCGCATGATCGATGCGCAGGAAGCCGAGCGCTCGGGGCTGGTCGCGCGCGTCGTTCCGGCCGACAAGCTGTTCGACGAAGCGCTGGCGGTCGCGGCCAAAATCGCCGGCTATTCGATGCCCGTCGTGCTGAAGATCAAGGAGGCGATCAATCGCGCGTACGAGTCATCGCTGTCCGAGGGGCTGTTGTCCGAGCGCCGCGAGTTCCATGCCACGTTCGCGCTGGACGACCAGAAGGAGGGCATGCGCGCGTTCGTCGAAAAGCGCAAACCCGAGTTCAAGCACCGCTAGTCGTCGATGCCACCGTTCCGTCGGCTACCGGACGCGTTTCCGGCGCGCGCGGTCGTGGCCGCGGGCCGGTGAATCCGATCAAAGCATCGGGGCGGCTCGGGAGACCCTGGATTTCATCCGCGAACCGGTCCAGAACTCGAGCGCCGAATAGCAACATACCGCCCGGTTGGCGGCGTTACTCCCCCGGGAATAAATCCGCCTGCCAGGCGGTATGGCATCAAGGCGGGTGTCCGTACGCCTGCCTTTCCCGTCGCGACGAACAGGAGCCCGCCATGCCCGTGCGCACCGCCAGCCTCAAATCCACCCCGGCGCTTGTCTGCGCCGCCGTTCTCCTGTCGACGGCGGTCGTGGCGTTCGCCGCCGGCCCGAAGGCCTACGTCGGAAATTTCAAGGACAGCACGGTCAGCATCATCGACACCGCCAATGACGCGGTCATCGGCACCGTGCCGGTCAGCGCCGGTCCGCACGGCATGACCATGACTCCTGATGGCAAGACCGTCTATGTCAGCGGCGACGAGTCGTCGACGGTCAGCGTGATCGACACGGCGACCGATCGCGTGACCTACGCCGTCGACGTCGGCAAGACGCCGCACGGTCTCGCCATGCAGCCCGACGGCCGGATGCTGCTGGTCGCTGTCTATGGCGAAGACCGCGTGGCCTTCGTCGACACCGCGACCCGCGCCATCATGGCCTCGGTCGACGTGACCAAACCGCACACGATCGCCATCCGGCCCGACGGCAAGCTGGCGTACGTGGCGTCGCAACAGCCGGGCAATTTCGCGCTGGTCGTCGTCGATCTCGCGCGGCGGACGGTGGTGCGCTCGATCGCGCTCGACAAACCTCCGCGCGACCTGGAGTTCTCGTACGACGGAAAGGCGCTGTATTTCACTCTGGCCGGCGTCAGCGCGGTGCAGGTGCTCGATCCGCAGACCGACCGTATCGTGGCGGCCGTCGCGACCGGAGCTTCGCCGCATATCGCCAGCTATTTTCGCGGCGCGCCGGCGGCGACGGCCGTCGTGCAGGGTCCGGGTGAGCTGCTGCTGTTCGATCCGGCGACCAACGCGCCGCTGCGCACGATCGCCGTCGGCAAGCAGCCGCACTGGGTGGCGGCGAGCGCCGACGGCAAGCGCGCCTACGTGACCAACGAGGGGTCGAACGACTTGAGCGTCGTCGATCTGGCCAGCGGGCAAGTGACGACGATCGCCGTCGGCAACGCGCCGCGCAAGGTCGTCGTGCAGCAGACGGCGATGAAAGCCGGCGGCGCGGCCACTGTATCGATTGCCAACTTCGCCTTTGTCCCGGGCGAGCTGACGATCGCAGCCGGCGACACGGTGACCTGGAGCAACGACGACGGCGCGCCGCACGGCCTGGCCTACAAGGATGGTGCGCCAGGCACCAATTTGCTGCTGCCTGGCGCCAAGTTCGCCCGCACGTTCGACCGCCCCGGCAGCTACGACTACGTCTGCTCGGTGCACCCGTACATGAGCGGCAAGGTCTTCGTCCGGTCGCCCTGAGGCCGTCAGAGCAGCGGCCCCAGCAGGCGCGCCAGGTTCTCGGCGACCTTCACCAACGCGGGCCGCCGCGACCACCCGGCCGGGTCGAGCATCTGGCCGTCGCGCAGATAGCGCGCCTGTTCGCGCGCCAGGCTGGCGCACACGCCGGCGTCGTACAGCAGGACGACGATCTCGGCGTTGAGCGCGAACGAGCGCACGTCGAGATTCGACGATCCGATCCAGGCGATCCGGTCGTCGACCGTGACGTGCTTCGCGTGCAGGAACCGCTTCCCGTACCGGCAGATACGGACGCCTGCGCCGAGGAGCTCGTCGTAGTAGGAGCGCTGTGCCAGATACACGAGGACCTGGTCCATCTGCAACGGCACCACCAAGGTGACGTCGATGCCGCGCAGCACGGCGGTTTGCAGCGCTTGCAGCAAGGCCTCGTCCGGGACGAGGTAAGGCATGGTGATGACGACGCGGCTCGCCGCCGCGTGGATCAGCGAGACGATCAGGCGCTGGTTGTTCTCCCGCGGATACCCCGGGCCGCTCGGCAAGGTCTGCGCAGTCACGTCGCCGGTGATCCTCGGCTCGGGGAAGTAACGCACATCGTCCAGAGCCTCGCCGGTTTCGGCATACCAATCCTCGGCAAAAACCGCCTGGAGCTCGAGTGCGATCGGCCCGCTGAGGCGAACGTTCAGCTCCTCGTAGGTGAGCCCGCGCTTGAACGTCGCATCGACCAGGTTCTGCGATCCGGTATACGCGAGGCGTCCGTCGATCACCGCCATCTTGCGGTGGTTGCGCAAGTCGATGCGGCCGGTGCGTCGGCGGAAGAAGCCGACGCCCATCGTCTCCTCGGCCAGGATGCCCGCGGCGAGCAGCCGCGGCAGCATGCGTCCGAAATCCGGGCGCGACCCGAGCGAATCGGCCAGCAGCCGGCAGACAACGCCGCGGTCGACGGCCCGCCCCAGCGCTTCGACGACGCGGGCCGTCGTCGCGTCGTCGGCGACGATATAGAAAAGCAGGTGCACATGGTCGCGCGCCATTTCGATGTCGGCGATCAGACGGTCGATCGTCCCGTCGTACTCGGCGAGAATCTCCGCGGTGTTGCCGCCCAGTATCGGCAGGCGGCCGAGATTCTCGGCCAGCGTCACAGCATGATCGAGCGTCGGACCGAGCTGCGGATGGAAGATGTTCGGGTCGCGGCCCAGGCGCTCGTACACCGGCTTTGCCAGCGCCGTGAACTCGACATGCCGCTGCAGCCGCCACGCCGGCGGCGTCGGCCGGCCGATCAGCAGATACAGCGCGATGCCGATCGCGGGCTCGAAAAAGATCAGCAGCAGCCAGCCTTTGGCCGCCTCCGGCGAACGGCGAAACGGGACGACGACGATCATCGCGATGCGCACCGCCCATTCGGCGGCAAAAAACACGTTGACCCAGAAGGTCTGATCGGTGAGAAGCGCGGGCATGTCGTCGTGGCGTCGCGAATCGCGCGGACATTCCAGCGGATGCCGGCATTCGGTGCGGGGACCCGACGACGCTCGCCTGCGATTCTACGCACGTTTGCGCCGCGCGGGCTCGAGCGCAGAACGCGGTCGTGACCTGCCGCGTCCAAGCGCATCGCGGTGATACGATGCTCGCTTTCGCGCGACGACCGGATGGAGATACGAGATGAAATTGAAGGATAAATGCGCGATTGTCACCGGCGCAGCCAGCGGCATAGGCAGGGAGATCGCGTTCACCTACGCGCGCGAAGGCGCGAAGGTCGCGATCGCCGACCTCAACAACGAGGCCGCCGCCGCGACGGCAAACGAGATTCGCGCAGCCGGCGGCCAGGCGATCGGCGTGGCGATGGACGTGACCGACGAGCAGGCGGTCAACAACGGCGTCGCGGCGGTCGTCAAGGCGTTCGGCGGCGTCGACATCCTGGTCAGCAACGCCGGCATCCAGATCGTGCATCCGCTGGAGGAATTCAGCTACGCCGAGTGGAAGAAGCTGATGGCGATTCACGTCGACGGTGCGTTTCTGACGACCAGGGCCTGCCTGCCGCAGATGTACGGCTCGGGGCGCGGCGGCAGCATCATTTACATGGGCTCGGTCCACTCGAAGGAAGCGTCGGTGCTGAAGGCGCCGTACGTCGCCGCCAAGCACGGGCTGATCGGCCTGGCCAAGGTCGTCGCGAAGGAGGGCGCCAAGCACGGCGTACGCTCGAATGTCATCTGCCCCGGTTTCGTGCGCACGCCGCTGGTCGACAAGCAGATCCCCGAGCAGGCGAAGACGCTGGGCATTTCCGAGGACGACGTGATCAAGAAGGTGATGCTCAAGGACACCGTCGACGGGCAATTCACGACCTTGCAGGACGTCGCCGCCGTGGCGCTGTTTTTCGCCTCATTCCCGTCCAACGCGCTGACCGGCCAATCGCTGGTCGTCAGCCACGGCTGGTTCATGCAATAGCGGCACGATCGCGGCGCGGCGCGAGTCGATGCCGCGGCTCGGCGATCACGCGTCTGTCAGCTGCACCAGGCTCTTGGGTCGTACCGTGGGCTTCGGGATCGCGAGCGCCGCGCGCGCGAGCGCGGGCTCGGGAGCGCGCCCGGAGGCGCAGGCCGCCAGACCATTGTCGCCGTCGGCGGAGACGCCGCAGCAGTTCTCGCTCAAATAGGTGATCAGCCCCCGAATGGCGGCGAAGTCGGTTGCGTAATGGATAAAGCGGCCGTGCTGCCGCGCCGACACCAGACCTGCGCTCGCCAGTTCTTTGATGTGGAACGACAGGGTGGCGGGCGGCAGGCCGAGTTTCCGGCCGATCTCGCCGGCGGGGAGCCCCGGGGGTCCGTGCTCGACCAGCAAGTGAAATACGTGAAGCCGGGTTTCCTGGGCCAGCGCCGCAAGTGCACGCAGCGCGTTCATAGTTTCCATATTTCCAGAATAATGGAAATATGGAGTCACGTCAACAGGCTTTCTCCCCTTGCCTGGCTTTGCCGCCACCGCCAGAGGAGCCACGGTATGCCGGCCAGCGAGAGAACCGCCCAGAAGACAACCGCAAAGGCGCTGCGGCTGGGCGGCGGTGGAAGCAGATCGGAATCGCGCAGCTCGGGCGGAAAAGGACGGGGCGGCACCGGGATGATCTTGGCCTGGCTGCGATCCGCCGGAAGCCGCGCAGCGTACTCGCGCCCGTTGACGACCGCAAAGTCGCCCCACGCGCGGCTCGACGGCAGTTGCGGCACACGCAGCCACACCAGCGCCTCGATGTCATCGGCCAGCATCGTCTCGAACCGCGTGAGCTCGCGCGGCGCCGATCGCGCGGACAGCCGCAATAGATCGGCCGCGGTCTCCTCGAACGCTGCCGCGGGAAACATGCGGGTGCCATCCTCGCTCAGGTAATCGAACGCCTGTCGCGCCCGGGTGATGCTGCGCTCGCGAAGCGCGACCCACGGCACGGCGAGCCACGCCAGCACGCGGCCGGCTGGTTTCCGCGCATCGAGGTTCCAGCCGAGCGCGCGCAGCGCATCGATGCTGATGCCGGCGCAATTCATCGTCACGTTGCCGTAGACCAGCTGATGACGGTAGAACTGGTTGTAGACGCGGTTGAGCGCGCCTTGCACATGGCTCGCGGTGCGATCATTGTTGAGAACCGCGACCATCAGATGCGACGGCCGGTACCAGGACTGCCCGCTGTTCAGGTCGGCCAGGTAACGGTCGAGCGGCAATGCGGAGGCGATGATGCCTTTTTCGCTGAACAGGTCGAGCGTGTAGAAATTGTTGGCCATCCAGTCGTCGATCGCGCCGTCTGTGCCGACGCGGCCGGTCACGATCGCAAAGTGTCCACCGTGGGCTTCGTCGTCATCGCCCTGGGCGCCATTGAGCATCACGGCCAGCACCGGCTTGCCGCCACCGCGCCGCGCAGCGCCGGGCGTGCGCTCCCACAAGCCGATGGCAGCGAAGTCGCTGGTGGCGCCGCCCCGCGGCTCGGAGCGCAGCAGGCGTCGCACCGCCTCGGGCGACGCGTCGGTGGCGGCCGGCGGCGATAGCGCGGCGCCATCCACGTCGAGCCGGAAATCCTCCGGCCATATCGAGCGTGCGGTGAACCTGCCTTCGCCGATTTCGCCTCGCATCTTCAGCGTCCTGCCGGATAAATAAGCGATCGAGGCCGCGTTGTAGTACGAGCGATTGAGCGGAATCTTGGGCACGATGTCGAACGCCATCGTCGTGCCATCGATGCTGACCTGCGTGCCCGCTGCGTCGAGCCGCGCTCCGCGCACCACCGCCGACGACCCGGCCCAGATCAGCGCCGGGTAATCGGCCGGCGTTCCTGGCGCATGCCCCGCCGCCCAGCGCGCGACGTCGTCGAACGCCGTCGCGCCGCGGGCGAATCCCGCGACCGGGAAGCCGGCTCGCGGCACGGCGATCGTCTGATCGCGGAAGTACCACAGCGCCTGCGGTATCGCGTCGCAATCGCCGCAGCGTCCGTCGGTCAGGCGGAAGTCGACCGCGCGATAAAGACCGATCTCGCCCTCATCGACCTCCGTTTGCCGGGTCAGGCGCGCGGTCATGACAAGTCCTGGACCTTGACCGGCGATCGCAGGTCGGCGCGGGCGGGGCGGCGCCGCGGCGTTGCAACGGCGACGGCCGTGCGGCGCGCCGACGCCATCGCCTCGCGCCACACGGCATGCGCGTCGGGCGAGGTCCATACGCGCCAGTGCAGACGAGACAGCGCGATCGGATCGCCGAGCAGGCGCAGTTTCGACGACGTACTCAACGCATCGGGCCCTTCGACCAGCGCGACGTCGACCTTCTGCATTCGTTGATTCTGGACCAGCGCGGTCCGCGTGAACCGCGCGACCGCCGCGGCGCAGGCCAGCGCGTTGGTGGCGGGATCGACCACCGCATCGACAAAGCCGGGTGGCGCCGGTGCCGCGGCGACCGCCTGCATCATCGCGCGTATTTCCTGCGGCGGCCGCGTTTCTTCCGGAATCAGGAACAGACGCGCGGCGCGCAGCCGGCGGCCCAGGCGCAGCCGGCTCGTATACACCGAAAGCGGGATCGAAAGCATCAGCGCGCCGACGATAGGCAACAGCCACCAGAGGAACGATGGATTGAGCCAGTAGACGCCCGCGGCCCACAGCGTGCCGAGTAGCGTGTGCGCCCCGTGCCGGCGCAGCGCTTCGCGCCAGGTCGTTTCGGCATCCTCGCGCGTTGGCGACTGCCAGTGGATCGCCCACCCGGCAAAAGCGCCGACGACGAACTGCGAATGGAACAGCATCCTTATCGGCGCGAGCATGGCCGATATCAGCATCTCGCCCAGGACGCTCAAGCCGAGACGCGCGCCGCCGCCGTAATCGCGCGCGCCGCGCACGACGATCAGCAGCGCGCCGAGCACCTTCGGCAGGAACAGCAGGATCGCGGTGGCCGAGAAGAGCGCGATCGCCCATTCGGGATGCCATTCGGGCCACAATGGAAAAAGCTGGAAAGGCTCGATGAAATACTTGGGCGCGCTAAGCGCGTGAAACGCCAGCAGCGCCGTCGACAGGATCAGCGAAAGAAACCACAGCAGCGCGGAAAGATAGGCCATGACCCCGCTCATGAATACCGCGCGGTGCGCCGCGTGCAGCCCGCGCATCAGGAACAGGCGGAAATTCATCAGATTGCCGCGGCACCAGCGCCGGTCGCGCGTGAGCTCGTCGACGAGGTTCGGCGGCATTTCCTCGTAGCTGCCGTCCAGATCGTAGGCGATCATTACCTGCCAACCGGCCCGTCGCATCAGCGCCGCCTCGACGAAGTCGTGCGAAAGAATCTCCCCCGACAGCGTGCCGTGCCCGGGCAGGCGACCCAGCGCGCAATGCTGCATGAACGGCGCGACGCGGATGATGGCGTTGTGCCCCCAGTAGTGCGATTCGCCGAGCTGCCAGAAGTGCAGACCCGCGGTGAACAGCGGACCGTAGACGCTGGTCGCGAACTGCTGGACGCGGGCATAGAAGGTTTCGCGTCCGGCGGCGTGGGGCGCCGTCTGGATGATGCCGACATCGGGATTGGACTCGCTCAGTCGCAGCAGCGCGGTGAGGCAGGCCCCGCTCATGATGCTATCGGCGTCGAGCACGACCATGTAGCGATAGCGGTTGCCCCAGCGCCGGCAGAAATCGGCGATGTTGCCGCTCTTGCGCTTGATCCGGTGCTGCCGCCAGCGGTAAAACACATGGTCGAAGCCTTCCACTGCGCGGCACAGCGCCAGCCACGCATCGAGCTCCGCGACGCGTATGTCCGGCTTGCTGCTGTCGGAGAGAACGAAAAAATCGAAATGCTTCAACTCTCCGGTTCGAGCCAGCGATTCGTAGCTGGCGGTCAGTCCGGCGAACACCCGCGATACGTTTTCGTTGCAGATCGGCATGATGATCGCGACCCTGGCGTCGGGATCGATGGCAGCATCGCGAGCTCCGCCGTGGGTGATCGCGTAGCGGTCGCTGCCGAATACCAGCAGGACGAAGCCGGCCATTGCCGTCCAGAAACCCGCCGAGATCCATCCGAAAAGGATCGCGAAAAGGATGAGGATGGCGATCTCGAGCGGCTGGCGGCCATGATAGGGCAGCACGGCAACCATGAAATTGCTGGCGATGTAAGTCTGCGACACGATCAGCCCCATCAGGACGATGCGCCGGAACGTCGCGGCGCGGCGCCATCGCTCGCGATGCTTGGGCACGCGCTTGGTCGGATCGCCGCCGGCGGCATCCGCGCCGGTGCTGGCGCGCGCCTCGTCGTGTCGCCCGAAGCGCAGGAACCACCGCGCCAAGAGCCCACGCGGCCAGGCGTGTGGCACCATCGACGTTCGCGTCAGCGGGGGCGCCGTCACCAGGCGGTCGCGTCCGAGCGCATCGTGCGTCAGCGGCGGCGGATCGACGGATTCGCTTGCCGCGTAGGCGAGCTCGAGGCGTTGTCGGATCGACGCCAGCGCCGGATTGTCGGGATCGACGTCGCCGCCGGCGAGAGCCTCGTGCAGGCGCAGCATCTTCGCGCGCACCGAGTCGGAGACCGTTCCGACGTTGGCCGCGATGCGCTGGAGCAATACGGCGCGCTGCTCGGGCGCGAGCGGAAGTCGATCCAGATAGCGGATGCAGGCATCGTCCGCTTCGTCGGCGCCGGCTAGTCGGGAGGGAGTATGTAGCTCCACGTTTCCGACACCGCGTTGTTGCCGCCGCGCAAGTAGGCGCGCAGTTCGACCGGCTTGCTCGTATCGCGACGTTTGACACGCAGTGCCAGCCGCCAGCCGTTCGCGGCGTCGTTGCGATGGCCGATCAGCTCGACGACTTCGCCGTTGGCGTCGGCCGATGCGATGCCCTCGATCTTGGCATCGGCCGGCAGCTTGCGCAGCGCCGGCCCGTCGAAGTCGATGACAAAGCCGATGCTGCCATCGTCGTTGCGGACGTAGCCGCGCCCGCGCCGGGTCTGCGTGACCCACGACGTCGGCGGCCGCGTCCACGCGTCCTTCTGCCACAGGATGCGATATTCGATGTCGTACGGCTGCTGCGGGGACGGCGTCCTGTCCGGCACCCAGTAGGCGACGATGTTGTCGTTGGTCTCGTCGGGGCTGGGAATCTGAACCAGCTCGACCCGCCCGGTTCCCCAAAGTCCCTTTGGCTCGATCCAGGCACTGGGCCGAAGGTCGTAGCGCGCCTCCAGATCCTCGTAGTGCTCGAAGTCGCGATCGCGTTGCATGATGCCGAATCCGGCCGGATTGGCCGTCGCGAACGACGTCACCAGCAGCCGCTTGGGATTCACTAGCGGCCGCCAGATCCATTCACCGGTCCCCGACGCGACCGACAGGCCGTCCGAATCGTGGACTTCGGGCCGGTAGTCGTCGCGGCCCGCGTGCTGGTTTTCGCCGAAGAAATACATCGTCGTCAGCGGCGCAAAGCCGGGCTTGCTGACGAACTCGCGCAGGAAGAGCCGGGCCTTGACGTCGACGACGGTGTCGGCACCGGGCTTGACGACGAAGCTGTACGCCCCGGCCATGCGCCGGGAGTCGAGCAGCGCGAAGATCGTGAGCTCGGTCGCGCCGGCCGCCGGTCGCCTGATCCAGAATTCGACGAATTGAGGGAACTCCTCGCCCGAGCCCAGCGCCGTGTCGACGGCGAGGCCGCGCGCCGACAATCCGTAGCGTTGGCCCTTGCCGAGCGCACGAAAATAGCTGGCGCCGAGAAACACGACAACCTCGTCCTTGTATTTCGGCGAATTGATCGCGTAGTGCACGCGAAATCCCGCGAAGCCAAGCCCGCGCATCTCCTTCGGATCCATGGCATTCGCGCCGTAGTCGAACAGCTCGGGATTGAACCGGACTTCGCGCACGGCGTCGCCGACCAGCTCGTTGATTTTTACCGGGTCCTTGAAGTTCTGTCCTTCGTGAAAGAACGCGATCTCGAACGGCAGTCCTTCGGGGCGCCAGAGCGAGCGATCCGGCTTGAAGCGGATGTCGCGGAAATGGTCGTAATCGAGCTTGGCCAGCGCATCGGGCAGCTTGTCGGTGCGCGGCTTGTACGAGGTCGCGGCGCGCTGCGCAGCGACTTTCGCGACGTCTTCGAAGCCGAAGCCGCTTGCCACCGGCGCCAGCAGCAGCGTCGCGGCGGCGAGCAGCGCGGCAAACGGTCGCACTCGGCGCCCGGCTCTTCCTTGCGTCTCGATCGTGTTCGAACCGCTGGCGATCATGCCCGTCTGCCCGGTCGCAAAAGGTTATCGGCGCCGGCGATGCGACCTCGGGCATCGCTCCAGCGACCGGTCGTCGTCAAGGTCAGGGGCGCCGGCTCGCATCCCGCGCGAGGCGGAAACCGGAAAACTGCCAGCGCGCTGACGCAGGAAAAAAATTCCGGTAGGTCGCGCGGATGTGCGAACGCGGTGTAATGCAGGAGCCGCCGCGCAAGACGTACTGGTTGGACATGAACTTTCCATTGTATTCGCCGATCGCGCCGGATGCGGGGCGAAACCCCGGGTACGGCGCGTAATCGCTTTGCGTCCACTCCCAGACATCCCCGAACATCTGCGTCAGCGCGCCGGTCCCGGCAGCCGATGGACGGGGCAGCAGCGCACCGTCCTCGACGAAGGTTCCATCGACCGGAGCGCGCGCCGATGCGAGCTCCCATTCCGATTCGGTCGGCAGCCGCGCGCCCGCCCAGCGCGCGTACGCGTCGGCCTCGAACAGGCTGACATGACATACCGGGGCGCCGGGGTCGATCGGCAAGCTGCCGCGCAAGGTGAAACGGCGCCATCCGCCGGCGTCGAGCCGCCAGTAGAGCGGCGCGCCGATGCCGCGGGCGTTGAGCCAGTCCCAGCCTTCCGATAGCCACAGCTCGGGCCGCCGATAACCGCCGTCGCCGATGAATGCCAGGTAGTCGCCGTTGGAAACAGGCCTCGTCGCCAGCGCGAACGGCGCCAGGAATTCGCGGTGCCGCGGCATTTCGTTGTCGAAGGCGAACCCGGCGCCGTTGTGTCCGATTTCGACCAGGCCGCCTTCGAACTCGATCCAGGCCGGCGCGGCCGCGTCGCTCGCAGCGCGGCTGTCGCCGCCGGTGAGAGGAAGGTACGCGGGCTGCAGCGGGTTGCAGGACAGCAGGTGCAGCACATCGGTCAGGATCAGTTCCTGGTGCTGCTGCTCGTGCTGCAAGCCGAGCTCGACCAGGCTGCACAGCTCTGCGCCGCCGGCATCGCGCCGCGCCAGCATTCGCTGCATCGCCTCGTCGACGTGCGCGCGATAGGCGATGACGTCGCGTCGCGACGGCCGCGATATCAGACCGCGTTGCGGCCGCGGATGCTTGTCGCCGATGGCGTTGTAATAGGAATTGAACAGCACTCGGAAGGCCGGATCGTACGGACGATAGCCGGCAAGCGCGGCGTCGAGCAGAAACGTCTCGAAGAACCAGCTGGTGTGCGCGAGATGCCACTTGACCGGGCTCGCGTCGGGCATCGACTGGATCGCGCAGTCTTCGTCCGACAGGACGGCCGCGAGCGCCTCGGTGCCGGCGCGAACCTTGCGGTACCTGTCCGCCAGCGAAGCGTCCTGCGCCTTCGCCGCGGGGGGCGTTATCGTCCGTAAATGGGATCGTTCGGTCATGGCAATTCCTTGCGCTTGTGGACTGTTTCGGCGCGCCCGTTTCAGTCGACGACGATATGCGGGGCGCCGGCGGTGATCTCGCCGATCACAGCGGCCTGTTCGAAACCCTGGCTGCGAAACACCGCGAGCACCTGCTCGACCGCAGCCGGGGCGCACGCGGCCAGAAGTCCGCCGGACGTCTGCGGATCGGTCAGCAGCGCCTGGATGGCATCGTCACCGCTCGCGTTGAAGCTAACCTCGGTGCCGTAGCCGGCCCAGTTGCGACCCGAGCCGCCGGTGATCGTTCCGGCGCGAGCCATCGCCAATACGCCCGGAAGCAGCGGCACGCGGTCGAATGCCAGCCGCGCGCCGACGCCGGAGCCGCGGCAGATCTCCAGCAAGTGGCCGAGCAGCCCGAAACCGGTGACATCGGTCAGCGCATGCACGGCGTCGAGGCCGCCGAGTGCGATGCCGGGCGTGTTGAGCTGCGTCGCCTGGGCGACCATGGCCGCGTACTGTTCGTCGCCGAGTTGCTGTTTTTTCAGCGCGGCTCCGCAAATACCGATGCCCAGCGGCTTGCCGAGCACCAGCGCGTCTCCGGGCATCGCGCCGACGTTGCGCTTGACCCGGGCCGGGTCGACGGTGCCGATCGCGACCAGTCCATAGATAGGCTCGACCGAATCGATCGTGTGCCCGCCGGCCAGGGGAATGCCCGCCCTGGCGCAAGTCGCTTCACCCCCGGCCAGAATCGCACGTATGGTCGCCAGCGGCAGCCGATCGAGCGGCATGGCGACCAGCGCCAGCGCGAACAGAGGCGTTGCGCCCATCGCATAAATGTCCGACAGCGCATTCGTCGCCGCGATGGCGCCGAAGGCGAACGGATCGTCGACGATAGGCATGAAAAAATCGGTCGTGGCGACAATCGCCTGGCGATCGTTGAGCCGGTACACGGCGGCGTCGTCCGACGTTTCGTAGCCGACAAGGAGGTCTTCAGGCAACAGCCCGGGCGACGACTTGGCGATCAATTCCCGCAGCACGCCCGGGGCGATCTTGCAGCCGCAGCCGCCGCCGTGGCTGAATTCGGTCAGGCGGATCGGCGGTGCCGCGGTGGTGTCCATGCAGGTCGTATGTCTTTGAGAATCCGAGCATACATCGCTCGCACCGACATTCTAATCGAACGAGAGGTGGACGCCGCGCCCGGCACGGGCGCGCCAGAACTATCGGCCGAAGCGACAGTCGAAGCGGGCCTCGGACGGCATTCGTCGGCCCGAACCTTGGTCTCGTCGGGCCGAGCGGACGCGCCCCTTCGCCGCGGCCAGGCATTCCGCTATCCTACGGCGGGCGGATCGAGGGCGTCGGTGTCGTGACCGAGAACGCGAGCAGGCAAGGGTCGAGGGCTTGAGAGGAGTTTGCTGACAGTGCAGAACCGGGACGTCGAATAGTGCGCAAAGAAGTGCCGACGTCCGTTGGCCGCTGGGCTCGCTTGGTCGCGACGATAGTGATGATAGGCGCAGTCGTGACGATGGTTCACGGCAGCGAAGCGCCGAAGTTCGGATTCGACGCACTCGGATTGCGCAAGGCC
>DATASF010000142.1:0-28369 GCA_036269335.1 Casimicrobiaceae bacterium | reverse complement strand
GCTGGTGTTCATCATCGTCTTCATCCAGAAGCGGCCGCAGGGCCTGTTCGCCCTGAAGGGCCGGGCCGTCGAAGCATGATGAGCGGCGCGGCGTTCGTCGCTCTGGCGCCCGCCGGAGGGCCGCAGTTCGCGCGTCTGCTGCCGCTCAACGGCTGGCTCGCCTACGTCGCCGCCGCGCTGGTGCTGTTCGTTGCTTTCCCTGTGCTGCATCTGGTCGTACCCACCGGCAGCGCGCTGCATCTTTCCGACTACACGGTGACCCTCATCGGCAAGATCATGTGCTACGCGATCGTCGCCCTGGCGATGGACCTGATCTGGGGCTACACCGGCATCCTGTCGCTGGGCCACGGCCTGTTCTTCGCGCTGGGCGGCTACGCGATGGGGATGTACCTGATGCGCTCTATCGGGGTCGAAGGCGTCTATCACAGCACGCTGCCCGATTTCATGGTGTTCCTCGACTGGAAAGCGTATCCCTGGTACTGGAGCTTCACCGACCATTTCTGGTACGCGGCGCTGCTGGTCGTGCTCGTCCCGGGGCTGCTGGCGTTGGTATTCGGCTACTTCGCGTTCCGCTCGCGGATCAAGGGCGTCTACTTCTCGATCATCACCCAGGCGCTGACCTACGCATTCATGCTGCTCTTCTTCCGCAACGACACCGGATTCGGCGGTAACAACGGCTTTACCGACTTCAAGCGGATCCTCGGCTTCCCGATCACCGCGCCGCAGACGAGGATGGCGCTGTTCGCGCTGACCGGCGCGGCGCTGCTTGGTTTCCTGCTCCTGGGACGCTGGATCGTGACCTCGAAGCTGGGCCGCGTCCTGACCGCGATTCGCGACGCGGAGACTCGGGTGATGTTCTCCGGCTACAATCCGCTCTATTTCAAGCTGTTCATCTGGACGGTGTCGGCGATGATCTGCGGCATCGCCGGGGCGCTCTATGTGCCGCAAGTCGGCATCATCAATCCGAGCGAGATGTCGCCGGCCAACTCGATCGAGATCGCGATCTGGGCCGCCGTCGGCGGACGCGGCACGCTGGTGGGCCCGGTCGTCGGCGCGGCGGCCGTCAATCTGGGCAAGAGCTGGTTCACGCAGGCGCTTCCCGAATACTGGCTGTTCGTGCTCGGCCTGTTGTTCATCCTGGTCACGCTGTTCCTGCCGCGCGGCATTGCCGGCCTGGCAAAGACATGGATGCGCAAGGAATGAGCCTGTCCAACGCGCGCGAGCAATGGGACGACGCGCAGGCCGCGTCCGGCACGCGGATGCTCGCGCCCGGGCTCGACACCACGTACGGCTGCATCCTCTATCTCGACGGCATCTCGGTCAGCTTCGACGGCTTCAAGGCGCTCGACAAGCTGTCGCTGGCGATCGATGCCGGCGAGCTGCGCTGCGTCATCGGACCCAACGGCGCGGGCAAGACGACGATGATGGACGTGATCACCGGCAAGACGCGCCCCGACGCCGGCACGGCGTTCTTCGGCCAGACCATCGATCTGACCCGGATGACCGAGCCCGAAATCGCGACTGCCGGCATCGGGCGAAAATTCCAGAAGCCGACGGTCTTCGAGCAGCACTCGGTGTTCGAGAACCTCGAGCTCGCGCTCAAGGTCGATAAGCGCGTGCGGCCGACCTTGACGGCTCGGCTGGACAGCGCAGCGCGCGACCGCATCGCGGCGACGCTGGATACGATCAAGCTGCTCGGCCAGGCCGCGCGGCCCGCGGGCCTGCTGTCGCACGGGCAGAAGCAATGGCTGGAGATCGGCATGCTGCTGATGCAGGAGCCGCAGCTGTTGCTGCTCGACGAGCCGGTGGCGGGAATGACCGACGACGAGACAATGCGCAGCGCCGAGCTCTTTGTCGAGCTGGCCGGCGATTACACGCTGGTCGTGGTCGAGCACGACATGGATTTTGTCGAGCGGATCGCCCACAAGGTGACAGTCCTGCATGAAGGCAGCGTGCTCGCCGAAGGGTCGATGGACCAGATCCAGCAGAACGAAGAGGTGATCGAAGTGTTTCTGGGGCGATAGATGCTCGAGGTCAGGGCGCTCAACCAGTACTACGGCGGCAGCCACATCCTGCGCGACGTGTCGTTCGACGTTCCGGCGGGCGCCTGCACGGCGCTGATGGGGCGCAACGGCGTCGGCAAGACGACGCTGCTCAAATGCCTGATGGGACTGCTGCCGACGCGCTCCGGCGAGATCGCCTTCGACGGCCGCCTGATCGGCGGCCTTCCACCGTATTCACGAGCCGCGCTGGGCATCGGCTATGTCCCGCAGGGACGCGACATCTTTCCGCGGCTGACCGTGGCCGAGAATCTGCAGATGGGACTGTCGACCGCCAAGCGCGGCGCCCGCATCCCGGAATTCATCTTCGAGATGTTTCCGGTGCTCGAGCACATGATGAGCCGTCGCGGCGGCGATCTTTCCGGCGGCCAGCAGCAGCAGCTCGCGATCGGCCGCGCGCTGGCCATGCGGCCGCGCCTCTTAATTCTCGACGAGCCGACCGAAGGCATTCAACCATCGATCATCAAGGACATCGACCGCGCGATACGCAAGCTGCTGGCCGCCGGCGACATCGCGATCCTTCTGGTCGAGCAATACTACGATTTCGCCAAGTCGCTCGCCGACCGTTATGTCGTGCTGTCGCGCGGCGAGGTCGTCGCCCGCGGCGCGGGCAGCACGATGGACGACGACAACGTCCGCGCGCATCTGGCCGTGTAGCGGGAGCGCGCGGCCGGGCAGAGTGGTGTAATCGTACGCACCGGCCGGATGGCGGTGGGCCCGGAGCAAAGCCGGCGCGAAGGGCGAGGAGTGCGTCGGTAAGCGCCGCCCGCCCCGGGCATGGGCAATCGAGCAATTGCCATGCCAAACATCGTGCGCTGCGCGCCGCTTGCGATCTCCCCAACGGACCGCATCGAACAGCGACGCGCCGCGGCACTAAGACGCCGCGGCCCGCCGTTTCTACGCTTGCGGCTGCGGCTGTGGTACGCTCTCGTCCGCCTTGGTCGCGGCAGCCTTGTGGTGATCTGCAGCCAGCAACATGTACACCGCAGGTACGACGAACAGCGTGAACAGCGTCCCGATCGACATGCCGGTGAATATCACCAGGCCCATCGCGTGGCGGCCGGCGGCGCCGGCGCCCGCGGCGATCACCAACGGCACGACGCCGAGGACCATCGCCGCGGTCGTCATCAGGATCGGGCGCAGCCGGACGCCCGCGGCTTGCTCGATCGCGTCGCGCTTGGTCTTGCCTTCGGCTTGCAGCTTGTTGGCGAACTGCACGATCAGGATGCCGTGCTTGCTGATCAGGCCCATCAAGGTGACCAGTCCGACCTGCGTGTAGATGTTCAGCGTTGCCAGGCCGAGATTGATGAAGATCAGCGCGCCGAACAGCGCCAGCGGCACCGACACCAGAATGACGATCGGATCGCGGAAGCTCTCGAACTGCGCGGCCAGCGCGAGGAAGACGATGATCACCGCGAACAGCAGCGTGACGACGAAGCCTCCGGACTCCTGCACGAACTGGCGCGAAGCGCCCGAGAAGTCGTACGAGTACCCGCTGGGCGCCACCTGCTGCAGCGTCGTTTTCATGAACTCGTGGACCTGACTCTGCGAGACCGACGGCGAGTAAACGCCGAAGATCGTCGCCGAATTGAGCTGCTGGAAGCGCGCGATGCCCTCGGGAACGACCTCGGTCTTCTGCGTCGCGACCGTCGAGGCCGGAACCAGCGAGCCGTCGGAGGTGCGGATATGGTAGTCGAGCACCTGGTTCGCGTTCAGCCGGTCGACCTGCAGCACCTGCGGGATGACCTTGTAGGAATGCCCGGCGATGGAGAAATAGTTTACGTAGTTGCCGCCCAGCGCCGCACCCAGCGCCGCGCCGACGTCCTGCTGCGTCAAGCCCAGCGTGGCCACCAGGTCGCGATCGACCTGGACCGTCGTCTGCGGCTTGTCGACCTTGAGGTCGGTGTCGATGTAGAAGAACATGCCGCTGGCCTGCGCCTTCTCCAGCACCGCCTGCGCGACGTCGTTGAGCTTCTGGTAGGGCTCGGTCGTCTTGATGACGAACTGAAGCGGCAGGCCCTGCGAGCCGGGCAGCGACGGAAACTGGAAGGCAGCGACGCGGGCGCCGGCGATGCTGTTCCACTTCTGCTGCAGCTCCTGCTGCAACTGCCCGGCGCTCTTCTTGCGTTCGTTCCACGGCTTGAACAGCACGCCGCCGAAGCCCTGATTGGTCGTCGGCACGCCGGTGATCTGGAACATCTGGTCGTACTCGGGAGTCTGCTTCGCTATCTCGAACACCTGCTGCGAGTAGACGTTCATCTGCTGCGAAGTCGCGTTCGGCGGTCCGATGATCTGCGTCAGCACTACGCCCTGGTCCTCCTGCGGCGCGAGCTCGGACTTCGAGGTCATGAAAAGGTAGACGACGCCGCCCAGAAGGATCACGCCCATCACCACCGGCACCGCCCACGTATCGAGCGTGCCGTGCAGCACCCGTTCATAGCCGCGATGCACGCGGTCGAACTGGCGATCGATGAAGCGTACGAAACGCCCGGTGTCCTGCTCCTTGCGGAAAAAGACCGAGGTCATCATCGGCGACAAGGTCAGCGCGACAATGCCCGACACCGTGACCGCGCCGGCCAGCGTGAAGGCGAACTCGGTGAACAGCGCCCCGGTCAGTCCGCCCTGGAAGCCGATCGGCACATAGACGGCGACCAGGACGATGGTCATCGCGATAATCGGCCCGCCGAGCTCGCGGGCGGCGATCAGCGCCGCCTCCATCGGCGACTTGCCTTCCTCCTTCATGTGCCGGTCGACGTTCTCGACGACGATGATCGCGTCATCGACGACGAGGCCGATCGCCAGCACCAGCGAGAGCAGGGTCAGCAGGTTGATCGAATAGCCGAGCGCCAGCATGACGAAAAAAGCACCGATCAGCGACAGCGGCATCGCGATCAAGGGGACGATGACGGCGCGGAAGCTGCCGAGGAACAGGAAGATGACGACGGCGACGATCAGCAACGACTGGCCCAGCGTCTTGATGACCTCGTCGATCGAACTGCTGATGAACTTGGTCGAGTCGTAGACGATTTCCCCGGTGATGCCGTTCGGCATCTCCGCCTGGATGTCGGGAAACACAGCGCGCACGCGCTTGACCACGTCGAGCACGTTGGCGTCCGGCGCCACCTTGATGCCGATGAACACCGAGTTGCGCCCGCCGAACGCGGTGGTGAAATCGTAGTTCTCCGCGCCGAGGCTCACCGTCCCGACATCCTCGAGGCGAACGACGGCGTTGTCCTTCTCCTTGATTATCAGCTTCTTGAACTCGTCGACCGAGTGCAGATTGGTCGCCGCAGTGAGGTCGACGCTGACCATCTGGCCCTTGGTCGTCCCCAGGGCGGCCAGGTAGTTGTTGTTGCCCAGCGCCGTGCGGACGTCGCTGGCGGTGATGCCGTAGGCCGCCATCCGGGCCGGATCGAGCCAGGCACGCAGCGCGAACGTCCGGGCGCCGAGGATTTCGGCGACCTGTACGCCCTCGATCGAGTCCAGCTTCGGCTTGACGACGCGAACGAGGTAGTCGGTGATGTTGTTGTTGGCCAGCTGCTCGCCGAAAAAGCCCATATACATGGCGTCGATCTGCTGCCCGACCTGCACGTTCAGCACCGGCTGCTGCGCCTCGGGCGGCAATTGGTTGCGGACCGAGTTGACCTGCGTGTTGATCTCGGTGAGCGCGCGATTGGCGTCGTAGTTCAGGCGCAGCGTCGCCGTGATGGCCGAGACACCCGACGTGCTGGTCGACGAAAGGTAATCGATGCCCTGCGCCTGCGCGATCGCACCTTCTAGCGGCTGGGTGATGAAGCCCGCGACGGTCGCCGCGTCCGCACCGTAATACGCGGTGCTGATCGTGACGACCGCGTTCTGCGTCTTCGGATACTGCCTGACCGCGAGGCCCACCAGCGAGCGAACGCCGAGCACGAGGATCAGCAGGCTGATCGTCGTCGCGAGAACCGGCTTGCGGATGAAAAGATCGGTGAAGTTCATTATTTTTCCTGCACCGTCGGGTTCGGGCTGTTGGACGGCTGCACCGAGTTGTCGATGATCAGCGGGGTGCCATTCTTGAGCTTCACCTGCCCGCTGGTGACGATCTGCGTGCCAGGCTCGATGCCCTTGAGGATCGCGACCTGGTCGCCGCGGGTCGGACCGGTCGTCACGAACACCTGCTGCGCAACGAGCTGCGCGTTGCCCTTCGCGTCCTTCTTGTCGGACGTCTTGACGACAAAGACGGTATCGCCGTAAGGGTTGAACGTGATCGCAGTCTGCGGCACCGTCAGGTAGCGCTGCGGCTCGCCCTGGTCGACCCTGACGCTGGCGAACATGCCGGGCAGCAGCTCGCGCTTGGCGTTGGGCACCGTCGCTTCGATCTGCACGTTGCGCGTCGACGGATCGATTTTCGGGTTGATCGCGTTGACCTTGCCGGTGAACGTCTGCCCCGGATACGCATCGCTCGTCAGCGTCACCTTCTGCCCGACCGAGACCTGAGGCAGCTGCTGTTGCGGCAGATTGAAATCGACGTAGATCGGATCGATCGTCTGCAGCGTCACCAGCTTGTCGGCGGGGTTCATGTACTGGCCCGGGTTGACGGTGCTGATGCCGAGCTTCCCGGTGAACGGGGCCCGCAGCGTCTTCTTGCGGATCAGCGCCGCCTGCTGCGCGACCAGCGCCCGCTTGCTCTTCAGGTCGCCGGCGTCGGCGTCGACCTGCGCCTTGCTGGCGACTTCCGCGGCGAGCAGCTGCTTGTCGCGCTCGTAAACGGTCTCCGCGAGGTCGGCGGCCGCCTGCAGCGAATTGAGCTGGGCGATCTCGGTTTCGTCGTTGAGCTGCGCGAGCACCTGGCCTTCCCTGACCTCATCGCCGGATTTGAAGTGCATGCTCCGCACCAGGCCGGCGACTTCGGTGGTGACGTCGACGCCGCGTATCGCACGCAGCGTGCCGATCGCGTTCATCTGCGGCTGCCATTGCTCGTAGTCGACCTTCATTGCGCTGACCGTCGCCGGCGGCACGGGCGCAGACGCCATGTATTTCTGCATCATGTAGCCCTTGAACACATTGAAGCCCACGATGCCGCCGAGCAGTACTCCAACGAGCACCAGCATGATAATCATGCGTTTCTTCATTGCAGACTTCTCCGTTCGAATGTTCGAGTAGGGGTCGGTTTGGAGTTCGGCGTCAGGCGGGCGGCGCCGCAGCGTCGCCGTTCCACCAGCCGCCGCCCAGCGCCTGGAACAGCGCCGCGGTATCGGCGTAGCGCGCCGCCTGCGCCTGCACCAGCGCGAGCCGCGCCTGCTGGTACTGCCGTTGTGCATCGAGCAGGGCGATATAGTTGGAGGCCCCGAGCTGGAACTGGCGTTGCGTCAGGTTGAGCGTGTCGTGCGCCAGCGCCTCGGCGTCGGATTGAGCCTTCAGCGTTCGCGCGTCGGTTTCGAGCGCGCGCAAGGCATCGGCCACGTTCTGGAACGCCAGCAGAACCGTCTGCCGGTACTGCGCCGCCGCCTGATCGTAGGCGGCGACCGCGGCGCGGCGCTTGTGCTCGAGCTCGCCGGCGTGGAACAGCGGCTGCAGCAGGCCGGCGCCGATGCTCCAGACCGTCGGCCCGGCGAAAAGGCTATGCAGTTGCGTTGCCTGCGCGCCAAAGCTGCCCGACAGCGTGACCTGTGGATACTGATTTGCCGTGGCGACGCCGATTTGCGCGCTGGCCTGATGCAGCAGCGCTTCGGCGGCGCGAATGTCGGGTCGCTGCCGCGCCAGCGCCGATGGCAGCGTCAGCGGCACCTCTTGCGGCAGGGTCAGCGCGGCAAGATCGAACGTCGGAATTCCGCCGTCGCTGGGCACCCGGCCGGCAAGTGCAGCGAGCTGATGGCGTGTCTGCGCGAGCTGGCGCTCGAGCGGCGGCAATAACGCCTCGGTCTGCGCCGCCTGCGATTGCTGCGCTACGAGGTTCAGCCGGGCGATCGCCCCGAGCTCGAACTGGCGCCGTACTAGGTCGAGCTGCTTGTTCTGCGCGTCGATAATGTCGCGTGTCGCGTCGATCTGCGCGCGCAACGATGCTTCCCTTACCGCGGCGGTAACGATGTTCGATGTCAGCGCGAGGTGAGCGCCGGCAAGCTGGTAATCCTGGTAGTCGACCAGCGATTGCAACGCTTCGAGCTCGCGCCGGTTGCCGCCGGCGACGTCGAGCTGATAAGACACGTTGACCGAGGCGTTATAGAGATTGAATATCGTCGTGCCGGTACCAGGCTGGCCGAAGGCTGCGCCGGAAACCTTTTCGCGCGTCGCACCCAGGTTGCCGTCGATCTTCGGATAAAGCAGCGCGCCGGTCTGCGCCGCCAGATTCTCCCGCGCGACCTGCAGCGCCGCCTGCGCTGCGGTCAGATTAGGACTGTCGGCGATCGCCTGGCGCACAAGGCGATCGAGCGGATCGGAATGGAACAGCGACCACCACTGCGAGGGGAGATCCTGGCCCGGGACGAAGCGCTGTGCGCCGCCCGCGGAGCCCGGCGCGGATGCGGTCTCAGCCGGGAGATCGGTCTCGGTGTAGCGGCTGGCGGCAGGCGCATCGGGCTGCCGGAAATTCGGGCCTACCATGCAGCCCGCGAGTATCGCACTTGCTGCTCCAATGAATATTGCGCGACGCATTGTCTTCACGTTGCCGTCCCTGTGATCGACCGTTCGGCCTGCAGTCGCCGGGCGGAATCTCGCACCGGTGACACCCCTGTTATCCGCCCAAGCCCCGCTTGCTCGCTTGGAGCGCTGATTCGTCTGTTCAAGGCCGGCCGCCTCGAGTGCGCGCGGGCCATGGTGGTGGTGGGCCCGGCTGGACTCGAACCAGCGACCAAAGGATTATGAGTCCTCTGCTCTAACCAACTGAGCTACAGGCCCGCTCGGTGCGGACCGCGATTATAGCCGACGCGTCTCGCCTTCCGCCGTTGTCTCTTCATCCCGATGCGCGGCACTCAGCTTCGGCGACGCAGCCGTCCCTCGCTCGTCGCGCGACGCCCTGTAATCGTTGCCCGATGACGCCCTGATGAGGGTTTCCGTCGCACCAACATCGCGCGATCCTTCCGCCGTCCGGCCCGTCTCGGCTGCGCTCGCGTCGCTCGGGAGGCCCGCCGGCGGCGCGCTGCGGCGACGGCGAGACCTGCCTCGCGCGGCGAGTTTCGCCGCGATGGCGAGGCCCAGAAGCGCCAGGGCCGTCAGCAGCATGTTGTGGGCCAATGGTCCAACGTCGTCTTCCATCGCGGCAAACAGCGCCACGATGATCGACAGACCGAACAGAAATCCTGCACCAAAATCAAGCAGGGTTCTGGACCGCGACATCGCGCTGGCTTTCATCGGATTCAATCGCTGGCCGGCAGCGCGGCGGCGCTGCCCGCGGGCGCCCGAACCGGCCGCGCCAGCCAGATGACGCCGATCAGTCCCAGGAACAGCAGTGCCGAGGCGAAGAAGATGTCATTGGCCGACAGCATGAACGCCTGCTGGTCGATCAGCCGGTTCAGCATCTGGTAGCTCTGCTGCTGGCCGACGCCGCCGGCGTGCATGTTGTCGAGCGCCTGCAGCGCGTTGGCGTCGAACGGCGAGATGTGCTCGGCGAGCTGCGCGTGATGCAGGCTCGCGCCGCGGTCCCACATCGTGGTAGCGATCGACGTGCCGAACGACCCGGCGGTGATACGCGCGAAGTTGAACAGCCCCGATGCGGCGGGAAACCGGTCGGGCGAGAGGCCGGACAGGCTGAGACTCACCAGCGGGATGAAGAACACCGCCACGGCCGCGCCCTGCAGTATCGTCGGCACCATCAGGGTGCGAAAGTCGGCATCGGTGTTGAACTGGGAGCGCATGTACAGCACCACCGCGAAGATCGCAAACGACACGGTGGCGAATACGCGCGGATCGACCTTGCTGATGTTCCTGCCGACCAGCGGCGAGAGCAGAATCGCGAGCAGTCCGACCGGCGCCAGCACCATGCCCGCCATCGTGGCGGTGTAGCCCATGTATTGCTGAAGCCACAACGGCAGTAACACCAGATTGCCGAAGAATGTCCCGTAGGCGAGCGACATCGCGACCGTGCTGGTCCAGAAGTTCCGGCGCTGGAACAGCCGCAGATCGACGACCGGATGGCGCTCGGTCAGCTCCCACGCGAGGAACAGCACGAAGCCGACGACGACGACGACCGCGAGGATCGAGATCTGAGGCGACTCGAACCAGTCGAGATCCTTGCCGCGGTCGAGCATCACCTGCAGCGCGCCGACCCAGATCACCAGCAGGCCGAGCCCGACGCCGTCGATCGGCAGGCGCACCGTCGGCGTTTCACGCGGCCGGTAGATCATCCACGTCACCGCCGCAGCGGCGATCCCGACCGGGATGTTGATATAGAAAATCCACGGCCAGGAAATGTTGTCGGTGATCCACCCGCCGAGCAGCGGGCCGGCGACCGGAGCGACCAGGGTCGTGATCGACCACATCGCCAGCGCAGTGCCCGCGCGCTCCTTTTTGTAGCTCGACAGGAGCAGCGACTGCGACAGCGGGATCATCGGCCCGGCGACCGCGCCCTGGATGACGCGAAACAGGATCAGCAGGCCAAGCGAAGGCGCCAGCGCGCAAAGAAACGACGCCAGCACGAACAGCAGCACGGAAATCGTGAACAGCCGGACCTGCCCGAAGCGTTGCGTCAGCCATCCGGTGAGCGGCAGCGATATCGCGTTGGCGACGCCGAACGACGTGATTACCCACGTGCCCTGATCGGGCGAGACGCCGAGGTCGCCGGCGATCGCCGGAATCGACACGTTGGCGATCGACGTATCGAGCACGTTAATGAACGTGGCCAGCGACAGGGCGATGGTGCCCAGGACCAGCGCGCTGCCGGTCAGCGGCGTCGCGGCCGCGGCCGGCGCCGCCGGGGCGGGCGCGGCGCGGGCCGGCGTCGCGGGCAGCGTTGCGTCGGACATCGGGAGTGCCTAGAGCGGGCGGCCGTTCAAGGCTGCCGCCGGATGCGCGCTGCGCGCAAGCGTGTGCGAATCGGACGTTTCGGGTGCGACGTTCCGCCGCGCAAGATTTGCCGGCGCCAGCGGCGCGCCGCGCTCGTTGGCGGCGATGATCGCCTTGACGCGCGCGTCGGCGACGTCGCCCAGCGACTGGAAGACGTCGGTTTCGACCGCCTGCGCGGGCTGGCCGAGTTGCGGCAGCCGGTCGCCTGCGCGTTGCCGCGTATCGACCTCGACCTGCATCGACAGGCCGATCTGCAGCGGGTGCGCGGCGAGCTCCTGCGGATCGAGCCCGATGCGCACCGGAACGCGCTGCACGATCTTGATCCAGTTGCCGGTCGCGTTCTGCGCCGGCAGCAGCGCGAACGCCGATCCGGTGCCCGCGCCGAAGCCGGCGATCGTGCCGTGGTAGACGACCTTGCTGCCGTAGATGTCGGCATGCAGCGTCACCGGCTGGCCGATGCGCATCGAAGCGAGCTGCGGCTCCTTGAAATTGGCGTCGACCCACACTTGATCGAGCGGCACGATAGCCATCAGCGCCGCTCCCGGGCTGACGCGCTGTCCGAGCTGGACCGCGCGCTTGGCGACAAAGCCGGTGACCGGCGCCGGCAGCGTGGTGCGTGCGTAGGCAAGATACGCGTCGCGCACGTGGGCGGCGGCATTCTTGACGTCCGGGTGCTCGTCTATGGTCGTGTGATCGACGCGGGCCAGGTTGGCCGCGAACTGTTGCTGCGCTCCCGACAGTCCTGCGCGCGCTCCCGACACTGCTTCTCGCGCATGCTGCAGCTCTTCGCCCGAGATCGCACCCGAGCTCGACAGGCGCTCGCGGCGCGCCAGATCGGATTCGGCGGTCGCGAGCTCCGCCTGGCGGATGGCGATCGAGCTTCCCAACTGCGCGCTGGTGGCAAAAAGGCTCCGCACTTCGCGCACCGTCTTCGCGAGCTGCGCTTCGGCCTGATCGAGGGCAACCTTGCTGTCGGCCTCGTCGAGCCGCACCAGCGTCTGCCCCGCCTTGACGAACTGCGTGTCATCGGCGCCGATCGCCACGACCGTGCCCGAAATCTGCGGCGTGATCTGCACGACGTTGCCGCTGACATAGGCGTCATCGGTCGATTGCTCGTAGCGCAGCGCCAGCGCCCAGTAAAGACCCCAGACGATGCCGATGACGGCAAAGCCACCGATGGCGATCGCCAGCCAGCGCCTGCGCTGCCTGCGCATTGCCGAGGTTTGAGGGGCGAGATCCTGTTCACTCATGATGCTTTCCTCTGTTTGGACTTTCTCTAGGGCAGTATCGCGATAGGCGCGAGGCCGCTGGCCAGACTGTTGTCGACGATGCTCACGATGCCGTCGCGGGCCCCGCTCGGGCCACTCGTACCCGACGAGACGGCCTGCTTGATCAGCAGGATCTCGCCGCAGGCGACGACCAGCACCAGCAGCGTCGCGGCGAGCGCGCGCGCGAGCAGTCGACCCCGCCCGGCCGGCGGCGAGCAGCCGGCGGCGCGGTCCGGTGTGGCTTTTTCGTTCGTGTCGGTCACCTGGTCGAATCCTTGTCTGGTGCTTTAGCCCGCGTGCGCCACCACCGCCGACGACGGGTCGAAGCCGCCGCCGAGCGAGCGCACCAGGTCGATCGACAACGCAAGCCGGCGCGCCTGCAATTCCGCGTCGAGGCTCTGTTGTGACAGCCACTGCGCCTCGGTCGTCAGCACCTGCAGGTAGTTGCCAAGGCCTTCGCGATAGCGCAGCAGCGCGAGGTCGTACGCCTGCCGCGCGGTGGCGACGGCGAGCGCCTGTTGCGTGCGCTGCTCGTCGACGCTGCGGAACGAGGTGATCTGGTCGACGACATCGCGCAGCGCGTCGGCCAGCATCTGGTTGTATTGCTCGACGGCGATATCGTAGCCGGCGTTTTTTGCGGCAAGATTGCCGCGCAGCCGGCCGGCATCGAAAATCGGCAGCGTGACCGCGGGTCCGAATCCGACCATGCGGCTCGCGCCGGTCAGGAATCCTGCCGCGCCCAGGCTTTGCAGCCCGACGAAGGCCGCGAGATTCACATTCGGGTAGAACTCCGCCCGCGCCGACGCGATGTCGTGCGACAGCGCCTCGATGCGCAGGCGCTGCGCCGTCAGATCGGGACGCCGGCCGACGAGCTCCGCCGGCAGCGCCGACGGCAGCGCGACCGACGCGCCCGCGCTGGCGCTGGGCCGCGCGATCGCCAGGCCGCGATCGGGTCCCTGGCCGAGCAGCGCTGCGAGCTGGTGACGCGACAGCTCGATCGACTCCTTCCACTGCGCGATCTGCTCGCGTGTCGCCGGCAGTGCGGACTCCGCCTGCTTGACCTCGAGCAGCGAATCGACGCCGGCGGCGTTGCGGTCGCGGGTCAGCGCATAGATCTGATCGCGCTGCTTGAGCGTCGCCTCCGCAATGTCGAGCTGCAGGTAAGCGCGCTGAAGCTGGACGTAGGCCTGCGCGATGTTCACCGAGAGCGCAAGCCGCGCGGCATAGGCATCGATCTCTGCGACGCGGGCCGTGCCGAGCGCGCTTTCGTAGGCTTCGCGATTCTTGCCCCAGAAATCGATCTCCCAGGAGAGCGTCGCCTCGAGCTGATGCAGTGTCGCCCAGCTTGTGCCCGGCGGCAGCGGCGTCGCGCCGTTCTTGGACGGACGTTCGCGCGTGAGCTCGGCATCGGCGTTGATCTGCGGGAACAGGGCCGATCGCGCGACGCCGGCCGTGGCGAGCGCCTGCCGCGTGCGCGCCTCGGCGACGCGCAAGGTCGGGCTGCCGGCCAGCGCTTCGTCAATCAGCCGATCGAGCTGCGGATCGTTCAGCGATTTCCACCAGTCGCTATGCGGCCACTGCGCAGCGGTCGGCGTGCCCTCCAGCGAGTGCTCGGCCGACAATTGCGCGGCGCTGCGCTGCTCGGCCTGCGTCGACAGTCCGGCGGTGCTGGCGCAAGCGGCGACCAGCATCGATACGCAGACGAGTATCGGGACGCGGGCAACGTGGGCATTCATCAGTCGACCTCCGATTGTCCGTAGCGCTCCAATCCATTCGACCGGGCGCGCAGCAATCCGCCCGACACCGGTTCGATGCGGTGGACGGGCGATGAGTTCGGCCGTTGGTGCGGCGCGGCTCGTGACGGATGAAGCAGGAATCATTTTCTTGTCTTTGATTGCGTTGGCTTTGTTGTCATGGCTGAGAATGCCTAGGCAACGGTAGCGGCAAAAAAAATCAGCCGTTGGCCAGCATCCTTTTCAGGAAAGTCTCGAACTGTGCCATCTCGTCTTTGCTGAATCCGCGCAAATAGCGATTGAGCACGGCAACCACACTCTCGATCAGGCGGGGATAAACCGCCTTGCCTTCGGGCGTCAGCTCGAGATTGATCTTGCGTCGGTCATCCGGACAGCGAATACGCCGCACCAGCCCCTTGCGTTCAAGCCGGTCGATCATCCGAGTCATCGCGCCCGGATCGTACGACACGCCTTTGCACAGGCCGGACGTCGAATCGACCGGGCCTTCGGCGAGGGTGACCAGGATCACGTATTGGGCCCCGGTGATGTCCAGCGGCGCCAGCTCCCGGTCGAGAGCTTCCATCAGCTCCATCTTGACCTGGCTCAGCAGGCGGCCGAACCCCGTCTTCGGATCGAAGGTCTTCGCGTTGTACAGCCCGGGCGAGACCGCAGAGATAGTTTCCATGAGCTAATGATAGTTGCCTAGACAATAGTTGTCAAGGCTTTTGTAGGGCCAGAGAGCCCCGATTGGCGCCCTGACGCCACAGGCTTGATATTGCAGGCTATTTCAGGAGGTTGGCGTTGGGCAAATCGCTATTTGCCGCGCCGCAACATGCTGGAAGTTTGCAGTAGACTGACGCCGTGATCTCCCCCGGCCACTATCTGCGGCCCCTGCTGGCCCCCGAGTCGGTGGCGCTGGTCGGGGCGTCGGCCAAGCCCGAATCGCTCGGCCGCATCGTCTACCAGAACCTGCTGGGCGGCGGCTTCAAGGGCGAGCTTTTCGCGGTCAATCCGAATCACACCACCATCCTCGATCGCCCCGCGTTTGCTTCGCTGACGGCGATCGGCCGGCCCGTCGACCTCGCGGTGATCTGCGCACCGCCGTCCGCCGTGCCGGCCATCCTCGACGAAATGCGCCAGCGAGCGCGCGGTGCCGTCATTCTTTCCGGCGCGCCGACGGCCAGGGCGGTCGACTTTCATCGCTGGCGTCGCGAGATCGCCGCGCACGCCCGCGCCGCACGCATTCGGGTCGTCGGACCCGCGAGCTTCGGCGTGATCCGCACTTCGCTCGGTCTCAATGCAAGCTACAGCGCCGTCGCGGCGGCGCCGGGGAGGTTGAGCCTGATATCGCAATCGGGCGCGGTCTGCGGCGCGCTGCTCGATTTCGCGCGCACCGCGGGCATGGGCTTCGCGTCGGTCGTCGCACTGGGCGGGACCGCCGATGTCGATTTCGGCGAGGTGCTGGAGTTCGCGCTGGCCGACGCCGAGACCGACGGCATCGTCCTGTATATCGAAACGCTGGGCGACGCGCGAAGCTTCCTGTCGGCCTTGCGCGCCGCCGCACGAACCAAGCCGGTGATCGTGCTCAAGGCGGGACGGCATCCGGCAAGCGTAGCCGCCGGCGACATCGAGCCGGACCGCGTATTTGAAACTGCGCTCAAGCGCGCCGGCACGGTCCGTGTGCACACCTACGCCCAGCTGTTCGCGTCGGCGCGGATCCTGGCGTCGGGGCGGATTCCGCGCCGCAACCGGCTGGCGATCGTCACCAACGGCAGGGGACCGGGATTGCTGGCCATCGATCGCGCTGCCGAAACCGGTGTCGTGCTTGCCGATCTCTCGGCGGCGACCCGACGAGCGCTGGCTACGCTGCTGCCGCCGGAAGCTGATCCCGGCAATCCGGTCGACGTTCGCGGTGAAGCGACACCGGAGCGTTTCGGCAAGGCGGTGACGGCGGTGCTCGCCGATCCGGGTGTCGACGCAGTCCTCGCTTTGCATGTCCCGGTGCCGGCTGCGCCGCCGGTCGCCACCGCCGAAGCCGTCGCGGCCGCGGCGCGCACGGCAGACAAGCCGGTGCTCGCGGCGTGGCTCGGCGTCATCGACCAGCCCGAGGCGCGGTCGGCGCTGGAATCGGGCGGGGTCGCGAACTTCTTCACCCCGGAGATCGCGGTCGACGCATTTGCCTCGGTCGCAGCCTACCGGCGCAACCAGGAATGGCTGCTGGAAGTTCCTCCGCCCTTGCCGGCGCTCTCCGCTCCCGATCTGCCCGCGGCGGAGCGGGTCCGCGCGCGGGCACTCGCGGCAAACCGTTCGCGGCTGACCGACGTCGAGAGCGCCGCGCTACTCGCCGCGTTCGGCATTCCGGCGGCCCCGCTGTGCGCCGCGTCGACCGTCGCGGCCGCGCGCGCGTTCGCGCGCCGCGCCGGTTATCCGGTCACGCTCGAGCGCGGCGGCAACGCAGCGGCTGTACGCGAGGGCTTGCGCGACGGAAGAATGCTCGAACGCGCGTGGGCGGAGCTCGTCCGCGACAGGACCGGCGGGCCTCGCGGCGGACGGCGCGGGTTCATCGTGCGCAAGCAGCTCGAATTCGTCTTGTCGCGCGACGTGCGCATTGCGGTGCGCACCGATCCGCTGTTCGGGCCGGTCATCGCCTACGGCGCGACTTCGGCGCAGACGAGCGAGATGGCGCTGATGCTGCCTCCGCTCAATCGGCGTCTGGCCGTCGATCTGATCGCCGGCGCGCATGGCGCGGGCACATCGCCCGAAGTGCAGCCGCTGGTCGCGCTGCTGCTCGAGCTGTCGGCGTTGCTTTGCGCGCTTCCCTGGGTCGTCGAAATGGAGCTCGACCCGGTTGTCGTCAGCCCGGTCGCGGCGGTCGTCGCCCGGGCGAGAGTCGACGTAGATCCGGTGCGGATTCGCTTGGCCGACGGTTACCGCCATATGGCGATACACCCGTATCCGGTCGAGCTGGAGATGAGCTTGCGTCTGCCCGCGGGGGAGGTGCTGAAGCTTCGCCCGATCCGGCCCGAGGATGCCGATCTGGAGCGCGCGTTCGTCGTCGGTATGTCCGAGCAAAGCCGGTATCGCCGCTTTATGCAGCACCTGCCGGCGCTGACGCCGCAGATGCTGGCGCGGTTCACGCAGGTCGACTACGACCGCGAGCTCGCGCTGATCGCGCTCGACGGTCAGGCGCCCGCGGAAGCTATCGTCGCCGTCGCGCGCTACGTCGGCAATCCCGACCACGAGAGCGCCGAGTTCGCGATCGCGGTCGCCGACTCCTGGCACGGCCGCGGGCTCGGCCGCGCGATGATGCAGGCGCTGATCGCCTGCGCGAAGAGACGCGGCTTTCGCCGCCTGGTCGGCGCCGTGCTCGCGAGCAACGGGCCGATGCTCGCGTTGTCCCGGAAGCTGGGCTTCGTTGCCCGGCACGATCCCGACGATCCCGAGCAGGTCATCGTGACCCTGGAGCTGTAGCCGCCGACAGAAAAAACGCCGCGCGAGGCGGCGTTTTCCCGTTACGTCATCGCGCCGCGCCGCTAACCCTCGCCCTCGATGAAGCTGCGCAGCTTTTCCGATCGCGACGGGTGGCGGAGCTTGCGCAGCGCCTTGGCCTCGATCTGGCGGATGCGCTCGCGCGTAACGTCGAACTGCTTGCCCACTTCCTCCAGCGTGTGGTCGGTGTTCATCTCGACGCCGAAGCGCATCCGCAGGACCTTGGCTTCGCGCGGCGTCAGCGTGTCCAGCACATCCTTGCACACGTCGCGCAGGCTCGCGTTGACCGCCGCGTCGATCGGCGCCACCGTGCTTGCGTCCTCGATGAAATCGCCCAGATGCGAATCGTCGTCGTCGCCGATCGGCGTTTCCATCGAGATCGGCTCCTTGGAGATCTTCAGGATCTTGCGGATCTTCTCCTCGGGCATTTCCATCTTTTCCGCCAGCAGCGCAGGGTCGGGCTCCTGTCCCGTCTCCTGCAGGATCTGCCGCGAGATGCGGTTCATCTTGTTGATCGTTTCGATCATGTGCACCGGGATGCGGATCGTCCGCGCCTGGTCGGCGATCGAGCGCGTGATCGCCTGCCGGATCCACCAGGTCGCATACGTCGAGAACTTGTAGCCGCGGCGGTATTCGAATTTGTCCACGGCTTTCATCAGGCCGATGTTGCCTTCCTGGATCAGGTCGAGGAACTGCAGGCCGCGGTTCGTGTATTTCTTGGCGATCGAGATCACCAGGCGCAGGTTGGCCTCGGTCATCTCGCGCTTGGCCTTGCGCGCCTTGGCTTCGCCGGTCGACATCTGCTTGTTGATTTCCTTCAGGTCGCGCAACGGGATCATCACGCGCTTCTGCAGGTCCAGCAGCTTGTGCTGCTGCTCGACGATCGCCTGCCGGAACCGGGTCAGGCCTTCGCTGTACGGATGATGCGTGGCGATCTCGCGGTCGATCCAGCGCAGGGAGGTCTCGTGCTCGGGGAACTTCTTGATGAAGTCCGGCCGCGGCATGCCGCCCTTGTTGACGACCAGGTCCTGGATCTTGCGCTCGATCTGGCGGATGTTGTCGACTTCGCAGCGCACGCTGTCGCAAAGGCGCTCGACCTGGCGCGCGGCAAAGCGGATCTGCATCAGCTCGGCCGAGATCTTCTTTTGCAGCTCCAGGTACTTCGGCGCCTTGTGGCCTTCCTTCTGCAGCACGGCCAGCATGCGTGTGTACAGACGCCGGATCACGGCGAAACGGGTCAGCGCGGCGACTTTCAGGCGCTCGAGATTCTCGGCGGCAATCGCGCCGCTGTTGTCCTCGGCTTCCTCGCCTTCCTCGACGTCTTCGTCGTCCATCGCCTCGAGCTGCTCGTTGAAATCCATCAGGCCATCGACGACGTCGTCGATCTTCAATTCATCGCGCTCGATCTTGGCCGCGAGATCGAGGATCTGCGCGACCGTCATCGGGCACGCCGAGATCGCCATGATCATGTACTTCAAGCCCTCTTCGATCCGCTTGGCGATCTCGATCTCGCCTTCGCGGGTCAGGAGCTCGACCGAGCCCATTTCGCGCATGTACATGCGCACCGGGTCGGTCGTGCGGCCGAATTCCGAGTCGAGCGTCGATGCCGCGGCTTCGGCGGCCTCTTCGTCGACGTCGTCGGCGGCGGCGGTCGGCGCCGCCTCGGACATCAGCAGCTGTTCGGCATCGGGGGCCTCGTCGTAGACCTGGATCCCCATGTCGTTGATCATGGAGATGATGCCTTCGATCTGCTCGGCGTCGAGGATGTCGTCGGGCAGATGGTCGTTGATCTCGGCGTAGGTCAGATAGCTCCGCTCCTTGCCGAGGACGATCAGGTTCTTGAGCCGCGTCTTGCGCGCCTCGGCCTCGGCCGGCGAAAGCTCGACCTTGCGCGGCTCGACGCCGCCGTTCTTGCCGCTGCGGACCTTGCCTTCAGCCAGCGCCTTTTCGGTGCGCCGTGCCGATAGGCGCGCGGCGATTTCACCGGCGGAAGGCTTGACCGCCGGCTTGGCCGCTGCCCCGCCGTTGCGCGCCGCGACGACCGGTTGCTTGCCCGGCGTCTTGCCGTTGAGCTTCGCCGGCGTTTTCGACTGTTTGGAGGCGAGTGCGGCCGGCGCCTTGGGCGCGAGCTTGGCGGGCGTATTTTTGCCGGTCTTTACCGCGGGTTTGGCCGACCGGCCTTTGGCCTTCGGCGTCGGGGAACGCCTGCCGGCGGGCTTTTTGCCCCCCCGGGCGACCGGCTTTTTCGCCGCGCCCTTCCTGGCCCCGGACGCGCCGGCGCGCCGAAGCTGGCGCGCAGCGGGCTTCCGAGCCGGCTTGGCGCGGGCCTTGGGCTTGCTGCGCGACTTCGCGGCCCTGGCCGCTTTGGCCTTGGGCTTGACGCGCGATTTCCTGACGGGCTTCGAATGTTTTTTGGCCATGATCGTCCTACGAGTTGCGGTGCCGGCCTCTAATCGACCACCGGACGGCTTGCCGACAGTTCGAAAATGGGGGCGAAGGGGGAAAACTTCAAATTATAACATCCGGGTAGCGCGCTTTGCCTCAACTTCCCGCCGGCGATTGGCGGGCGAGCTGCCTCTGGCGCGCGCGCTCGGTCTCCTCCGCGGACAACTCGATCGGCGGAGCGTGCCGGGTCACGTCCGAATCGCCGTGCTTCTGGGCGTTCAGCCAATAGCGCTTGATACCTTCGACAAGCTGGACTTCCAGCAATTCGCCCGCCAGCCCCTCGATTTCCCCCGTCGTCAATGCGGCCATCAACGTGCTTTCGTGCGGTGAGCCGGCGAATTGCTGCAGGACGCCCGCCGTCGTCAGCGGCGGTGCACTGGCGCGGCAATGCGCGACGACGGCCGCCAGGGCGTCGCCTTCGGCGCCGGCGCTGGCGGGCTCGGGCACTTCGAATCGATGCGTCAAGTCCGGCTCGAGCAGCACGCATTGCAGAATGCCGCGCAACAGCGATGGGGCCGTGCGCTGCGGCCGCGTGCGCACGGCGGAGGTCGCGACCGCGCGCGCCACCGGCAGCAGCGTATCCATTTCGGTTTCGCGCAGGCCCGCGAGCTCGGCCACGCCGCGACGGAGCAGGGTCGCGAGCACCGGCGCGGTGATTTCGGCCAGCAACGGCTTGGCCGCGTTGACCAGCGCCGCGCGGCCTTCGGCCGAGCGCGGCGGATAGCGCTGGGCCAATTCCGCCAGCAGGAAATCCGACAGCGGCGTCGCCGAGTCGACCAGCGCTTCGAACGATTCCTTGCCGCGCTGGCGGATATAGTCGTCCGGATCCTCGCCGTCGGGCAGAAACAGGAAGCGCGCGTTCTTGCCGTCGGCCAGCAGCGCCAGCGCGTTTTCCAGCGCGCGCCACGCGGCGCGTCGTCCGGCGGCGTCGCCGTCGAAGCAGAACACGACGGTGTCGGTCAGCCGGAACAGCTTTTGCACATGCACCGGCGTCGTCGCCGTGCCGAGTGTGGCCACCGCGTATTCGACGCCGTGCTGCGCCAGGGCGACGACGTCCATGTAGCCCTCGACCACGATCACCCGTCCCGCCGCGCGGATCGCCTGGCGCGCCTGGAACAGCCCGTAGAGCTCGCGTCCCTTCGAGAACAGCGGCGTTTCCGGCGAGTTCAGGTACTTGGGCTCGCCCTTGTCGAGGATCCGGCCGCCGAAGCCGATCACGCGACCGCCACCATCGTGGATCGGGAACATGATGCGGTCGCGAAAACGGTCGTAGCGCTTGCCGCCGTCGCCGGTGATGACCAGGCCGGCGGTTTCCAGCGCCTTGTCGCCATATCCGGGCATCGCAGCGAGAGGCTGCCAGTCATCGGCGGCGTAACCGATGCCGAAATGCGCGGCGATCGGGCCGGTCAGCCCCCGGCGCTTCAGATAGTCGATCGCGCGCGGCGAGTCCTTCAGCGCGCCGCGATACATTTTGGCGGCTTCCAGCATCAGCCCCGACAGATCCTGGGCTTCGTCGCGCCGTGCCTCCGAGCCGGGTGTCGTGACGCGAGGCACATCCAGGCCGACGCCGCGGGCCAGATCGCCGACGGCTTCGGGGAACGACATTCCGCTGTATTCGATCAGGAAGCCGATCGCGGTGCCGTGGGCGCCGCAGCCGAAGCAGTGATAAAACTGCTTCGACGGGCTGACGGTGAACGACGGACTCTTTTCGTTGTGGAACGGGCAGCAGGCGACATAGTTAGCGCCCGCTTTTTTCAGCGGCAAATGGGGGTCGATGACCTCGACAATGTCGACCCGCGACAGGAGCGTCTGTATAAAGTCGTTCGGAATCATGGCCCTTAACCCCGTCTGGCCATGGATCGGCGAAGGGAGGGCACTAAAGGCCCATCAATCCATTATAGGCGACGATTTCCGCTGCGCGAGGGCGGCGAGGGCGCGACTTCTTCAGGCGGAAAGCCGAGCCTTGACCTTCGCCGATACGGCGCCCATATCGGCGCGGCCAGCGAGCTGCGGCTTCAGGATGGCCATCACCTTGCCCATCGCCGGCATGCCGCCGCCCGACTGCGCGACCGCTGCCGCGATCAGCGCGTCGACCTCGGCATCGGACAGCGCCTGCGGCATATAGCTTTGCAGGATGTCGATCTCGGCGCGCTCGTGCGCCACCAGGTCGGGGCGTTTGCCGGCCTCGAACTGCGCCACCGATTCGCGACGCTGCTTGATCATGCGCTCGATGATCGCGACGACGTCGGCGTCGCTCACCTCGACGCGTTCATCGACTTCCTTTTGCTTGATGGCCGCGAGCAGCAGGCGGATCGTCGACAGTCGCGCCGTGGCCTTGGCGCGCATCGCGTCTTTCATTTCGTCGGTGATACGGGCTTTGAGTGTCATCGCGGGGTCCCAAAAGCAAAATGCCGCGTCGACCGGCGCCTGGCGCCGGGTTCAAACGCGGCAAATCCTTGCGTCACGCTTGGCGTGACGCAATAACGCTAATAGAGCTTCGGCGGCAGCTGCTGGCTGCGCAAGCGCTTGTAATGACGCTTGACCGCGGCGGCGAGCTTGCGCTTGCGCTCGGCGGTCGGCTTTTCGTAGAACTCCCGGGCGCGGAGCTCGGTGAGCAGGCCCGTCTTCTCGATCGTCCGCTTGAAGCGGCGAAGCGCAACTTCGAACGGCTCGTTTTCGCGGACGCGAACGCTGGGCATCGGTAACTATTCCTTTCGGCAGCAATGACTTATAACCAAGCCCAACAGTATAGCAGCGGGCCGGGCGCCCGGCAAGCAGGCTATACTTGCCGCCCCTTAAGGAAGACGACTTGCTCGTACTCGGCATAGAAACCTCGTGCGACGAGACCGGGCTGGCGCTGTACGACAGCGACCGCGGCCTCGCCGCGCACGCGCTGCATTCGCAGGTGGCGATGCACGAAGCCTACGGCGGCGTCGTGCCCGAACTTGCGTCGCGCGACCATATCCGCAGGGTGGTGCCGCTGGCCGAGTCGGTGCTGCGCGAGGCAGGAGTTTCGCTTGGCGACCTCGACGGCATCGCCTACACGCAGGGCCCGGGACTGGCCGGCGCGCTGCTGGTCGGCGCGAGCATCGCCAACGGGCTGGGCTTCGCGCTGGGCATACCGGCGCTGGGCGTCCACCATCTCGAAGGGCATCTGCTCTCGCCTCTGCTCGCGAAGCCTGTGCCGGCGTTTCCGTTCGTCGCGCTGCTGGTTTCCGGCGGGCATAGCCAGCTCTACGCCGTCGGCGGAGTCGGCGACTACACGCTGCTCGGCGACACGCAGGACGATGCGGCCGGCGAGGCCTTCGACAAGACAGCGAAGCTGCTGGGCTTGCCGTATCCGGGCGGCCCGGCGCTGTCCCGGCTGGCCGAGCGCGGCCGGCGCGGCGTTTTCGCGCTGCCCCGACCGATGAAGGACAGCGGCGATCTCAACATGAGTTTCTCCGGCTTGAAAACCGCGGTACGCACGCTTGCCCGCGATACGGCGCCTTCGACACAGCGCGACGCGGACATCGCGCGCGAATTCGAAGACGCGATCACCGACGTGTTGGTCGCGAAGTCGCTGGCCGCGCTCGACGCCGGCGGCCTGTCGCGGCTGGTGGTGGCGGGAGGCGTAGGCGCCAATCGCAGCTTGCGCGAGCGCCTGAGCCAGGCGGTGGCAGCGCGCGGCGGCGAAGTCTTCTATCCGGACCTGCAGTTCTGCACCGACAACGGCGCGATGATCGCGCTAGTCGGCGCGCTGCGGCTGCAGCAGGGCTTGCCGCAGGACTACGTTTTCGGCGTGCGGCCGCGATGGGAGCTGTCGAGCCTGGCGCGCCCTGAATCGCCCGCCAGCGGCTGAGGCCGGCTGGAGGCGCGGCGCCGCAAGGCGCGTGGTCTATGCGGATTTCTCGCCGATCCTGCGCTCTTCGCCAGCGATCAGCTTGCGTATGTTGGCGCGATGGCGCCAGAACATCAGCAGCGCGATCGGCACAAGCGCCCATGATTCGGGCCAGTAGCCGAGGAAATAGAAGCCCAGCGGCGGCGTTGCCAGGGCGGCAACGAGCGAGGCGAGCGATGACATGCGAAACGCCAGCGCGACGACGAGCCAGATGACCAGTAGCGCGAGTCCCAGCTGCCACGACAGCGCGAACGCGATGCCGGCCGCCGTCGACACGCCCTTGCCGCCGGCGAAACGATGGAACACCGGATACAGGTGACCGAGGTACACGGCGAGCGCGGCGCCCGCGGTCGCGAGCGAAGCATCGCCCCAGCTCGCGCCCAACCGATTGGCGGCCCAAACCGCGACAAATCCCTTGACGCCATCGCCGAGCAGGGTCAGCACGGCCGCGGCCTTGTTGCCGGTGCGCAGCACGTTGGTCGCACCGGGATTGCCCGAGCCGTAGCTGTGCGGATCGGGCAGGCCGAACATCCTGCTGACGACGACGGCGAACGATACCGAGCCCAGCAAATACGCGGCGACGATGACGCCGAGCGTCGGCATACGAGCGTCCTCCATCTCGATTACAATGCGCGCGCATTCTAGCAAACCGCCATTGCGTCGCTAAAGATGAACACGATCTTCATTGCCGACCTCAAGGTCGAGACGCGAATCGGCGTCTACGATTGGGAGCAGCGTATGAAACAGCCGCTGCTGCTCAATCTGGAGATCGAGCCGCCGTCGGCCGCGGCGTTCGCCAGCGACAGTTTTGCCGACGCGCTCGATTACGCGGCGGTCGTCGCGCGGGTCAAGACGTTCGCTGCCGACCATCCACACAAGCTGCTCGAGCGCTTCGCCGCCGCGCTCGCCGATCTCGTGTGCCAGGAATTCGGCGCACGCTGGGTGAGCGTCAGCGTCGCCAAGCCTTCACCGATCGCCGGCGTCAGGCAGATCGGCGTCCGGGTCGACCGCGGCGTGCGCAGCGTCTAGCGCACCGTTCGGCAGGCTCGCAGGATACTTCGCCGGCGCAAGTCCTACGCCTCGTCCTGTGCCAGCAGCGCGGCGTTGCCTCCGGCCGCCGCGGTGTTGATCGACAGCGTGCGCTCGACCGCGAAGCGGAAAAGATAGTTCGGGCCGCCGGCTTTCGGTCCGGTCCCCGACAGTCCTTCGCCGCCGAACGGCTGGACGCCGACGACCGCGCCGATGATGTTCCGGTTGACATAGACGTTGCCGACGCGCACGCGCGATACGATGTGCCGGACAGTGGCGTCGATGCGGCTGTGGATGCCCAGCGTCAGCCCGTAGCCGGTATCGTTGATCGCGTCGATCACGTCGTCGAGTGCGCTCGCCGGGTAGCGGATTACGTGCAGCACGGGCCCGAACACTTCGCGCTTGAGCCGGCCGATGCCGTCGAGCTCGACCAGGGTCGGCGCGACGAACGTGCCGAGCGCGGCGGACGCGGGCAGCGCGACGCGGTGCAGAACCCGGCCCTCCGCGGCCATCGCGGCGACATGCTTGTCCAGCGTCTGCTTCGCCTCGTCGTCGATCACCGGGCCGACGTCGGTCGCGAGCGACGCTGGATCGCCGATCGCGAGCTCGTTCATCGCGCCGATCAGCAATTCGACGATGCGCGGCGCGACTTCCTGCTGCAGGAACAGGACGCGCAGCGCCGAGCAGCGTTGTCCGGCGCTGTTGAATCCCGACGTCACGGCGTCGACGACCAGCTGCTCGGGCAGCGCCGAGCTGTCGACGATCAGCGCGTTCTGTCCGCCGGTTTCGGCAATCAGTGGCACCAGGGTCGTGCGCCGCGCCAGCGCGAGGGCGATCGCTCGCGCGACCTCGGTCGATCCGGTGAACGCCACGCCGGCGGTGCGCCGATCGTCGACCAGCGCGGCCCCGACGGTTTCACCCGCCCCGGGCAGCATCGCATAGACGCCGGACGGCACACCGGCCGCGGCCAGGATCGCGGCCGCGCGCTGCGCGAGCAGCGGCGTCTGCTCAGCGGGCTTGGCGATGACCGCGTTGCCGGCGGCGAGCGCCGCGGCGATCTGGCCGACGTGGATCGCCAGCGGAAAATTCCACGGGCTGATGCACGCGAACACACCACGGCCGTGCAGCGCGAGCTCGTTCGATTCACCTGTCGGCGAGCGCAGTGACTGCGGCCGCGCGAAGTGCCGACGCGCGAGCATGGCGTAATAGCGGCAGAAATCGGCGGCCTCGCGCACTTCGCCGATCGCATCGGCGCGGTTCTTGCCCGCTTCGCGCGCAAGCAGCACGACGAACTCTTCGCGCGCGCCCTCGATCCCGTCGGCCGCGCGCTCGAGCACCGCGGCGCGGGCGTCGCCGCCGGCCGCGTCCCACGCCGGCTGTGCGGCCGCCGCCCGCGAAAGCGCCGTGTCGACGTCCTTGAGATCGGCCGCGACCACCGTGCCGATCGTACGGCGATGGTCGGACGGATCGACGACTTCGCGCGCGCGCGCCGTTGGCTGTTTTCCGATCGTCGGGGCGGCCGTCCAGCGCGCTTCCGAGCGCGCCACGAACGCGGCGTCCAGCGCGGCCATCGCCGGCTGGTCGGCGAGGCTCAAGCCGCGCGAGTTGCGACGTTCGGGGGCGAACAGATCACCCGGCAAGGGCAGCGACGGATTCGGCGTGCCGCCCTGCGCGCGAACTTTCGCCGCCGGGTCGGCGACGATGTCTGCGATCGACACCGAAGTGTCGCCGATGCGGTTGACGAACGAGGTGTTGGCGCCGTTTTCCAGCAGCCGCCGCACCAGGTACGGCAGCAGATCCTGGTGGCTCCCGACCGGCGCGTAGACGCGGCAGGCGATGGCGAGCTTGTCGGCGGAGACGATCTCGTCGTACAGCGCCTCGCCCATGCCGTGAAGGCGCTGGAATTCGAACGCTTCCGGCGCAATTCCAGCCTGAGCGGCCCAATCGACGATCGCCGCGGCCGTATGCGCGTTGTGCGTGGCGAACATCGGAAACAGCGCGCCGTGCTCGCCGGCGCCGCCGAGCATCCGGCGCACGCAGGCGAGGTAGGAAACGTCGGTGTGCGCCTTGCGCGTGAACACCGGATAGGAATCGAGGCCAAGGACCTGCGCCCGCTTGATCTCGGTATCCCAATAGGCGCCCTTGACCAGGCGCACCGGAATTCGCATCCGGCATTCGGAGCCGAGCGCGATCAGCCATTCGATCACGGCCAGCGCGCGCTTCTGATACGCCTGAACGGCGAGGCCCAGACCCTCCCAGCCGGCAAGCGAGGGATCACGCCGCAGCCGCGCGAAGATTTCCAGCGACAGCTCGAGGCGTTCGGCTTCTTCGGCGTCGATCGTCATGCCGATGCCGTGCGACTTGGCGATCTTCGCGAGCGCCGTCAGCGACGGGACGAGCTCGGCGAGAACGCGCCGGTATTGCGGGAACTCGTAGCGCGGATGCAGCGCCGAGAGCTTGACCGAAATGCTCGGCTGCGCGAACACCGTCGCATCGCGATCGCGCGCAAGACCGATGGCGGTGATCGCATCGGCGTAGGAAGCGTGATAGCGCGCCGCATCGGCGCCCGTCAGCGCGGATTCGCCGAGCATGTCGAACGAATGCCGAAAGCGGGCATTGCCGCCGGACCGGCTTCGCGACAGGGCTTCGGCGATCGTGCGGCCCATGACGAACTGCTCGGCCATCAGCCGCATCGCCTGCCGTATCGCGACCCGCACGACCGGTTCGCCCGCGCGCGCGACGACGCGCTCGTACCAGCTCGCCGGATCGCTCGCCGATTCGGCGTCGATCTGCGTCAGCCTGCCGGTCAGCATCAGTCCCCAGGTCGATGCATTGACCAGAAGCGACGGGCTCCGACCGAGGTGTTTCTGCCAGTCGCCGCGCGAGAGCTTGTCGCGGATCAGCCGGTCGGCGGTCTCGGCGTCGGGGATGCGCAGCAGCGCCTCGGCGACGCACATCAGCAGCACGCCTTCCTGCGTCGACAGGTCGTACTGCTGCAGGAACGACTCGATCCCGGCGCTTCCCGCCTGGCGCGCGCGCACCGCCTCGACCCAGCCCCGGGCGCGCGCGCTGATCCGCGCGGACGCCGCGGTGTCCGAGCGCGCCAGCGGCAGGAGTCTGGCCACGATGCGCGTTTCGTCCGCGAGGAAATCGGCGCGGATCGCCGTCGCGTCCGGACGTTCGGGAAGCAGTGGATCGTTCATCTCGCTCAAGCGCGGAGGGCAGCGATCACCCGATCAGTCCGGCCAGCGGATCGCAGCGCGGGCGGCCGCCGTCGCGCCGGTTTCATCCCGGTCGGCGCCGCTGCGCATGACGGCGAACATGTGCGTGGGTTTGATCGATCCGGCGGCGATCTCCGCCTGGTCGCGCTCGTGTACACGGTCGATGAATTCCCTGTCCGATAGACTGTCGGCCGAAAAATTGGGGCCGAATCCACGATCGATAAACGGGTCGATGACGTTTGCGAATCCAAGAAACCTGTCGAAGCCA
>DATASF010000141.1:0-22132 GCA_036269335.1 Casimicrobiaceae bacterium | reverse complement strand
AGCACCGTCGCGACGCTGCCGATGTCGTACAGATCCTCGGCCGAGGGCTCGTCCTTGGCCGCCGACTTCTGCGCGACCAGCAGGATGTGCTTGCCCGCTTCCATCGCTACGTCGAGCGCCTTGATCGACTTCGGACGGCCGACGAACAGCGGAATGACCATGTGCGGAAACACGACGACATCCCGCAGCGGAAGAAGGGGAAAGACCGTCAACTCGGGTATTGCGCTAGTCAGATCAGTTGCCATGCGGCGTCCGGATAGGGTGGTAGGGGCAAAGCATGAAATGGGGCCGGCGACCGGCAAGTTCAAGCCGGCTGCCGGGGGTCGGGCGCGACCGCGGCGTGCTCAGGAGTGCGCCGCCGCGACCTTGGCCGCTTCGGCAAACATCAGCAGCGGTTTGCCGTCGTTGTTGATTGTCGCCTCGTCCACGATGACGCGGGACAGATTGGCCTGCGAGGGCAGGTCGTACATGACGTCGAGCAACACCTGCTCCAGGATCGAGCGGAGGCCGCGGGCGCCGGTCTTGCGGGCAAGCGCTCTGCTGGCGATCGCGCGCAGCGCCGGCTCGCGCACTTCGAGCTCGACGCCTTCCATGCGGAACATCTTCTGATACTGCTTGATCAGGGCGTTCTTCGGCTCGACCAGAATCTGGATCAGCGCCGCATCGTCGAGTTCCTCGAGCGTGGCGACGACCGGCAGCCGGCCGACGAACTCGGGGATCAGGCCGAACTTGATCAGGTCTTCCGGCTCGGTCTCGCGCAGCAGGATGCTGATGTTCTTGCGGTCGTCGGGGCTCGCGACCTCGGCGCCGAATCCGATTCCGGTCTTGGCGGTACGCTGGCGGATGATCTTTTCCAGGCCGTCGAAAGCGCCGCCGCAGACGAACAGTATGTTGGTCGTGTCGACCTGGACGAACTCCTGGTTCGGATGCTTGCGCCCGCCCTGCGGGGGAACCGAGGCGATCGTGCCTTCGATCAGCTTCAGCAGCGCCTGCTGCACGCCTTCACCCGAAACGTCGCGCGTGATCGACGGGTTATCGCTCTTGCGCGAGATCTTGTCGATCTCGTCGATATAGACGATGCCGCGCTGCGCCTTGTCGATGTCGTAGTCGCACTTCTGCAGCAGCTTCTGGATGATGTTCTCGACGTCCTCGCCGACGTACCCGGCTTCGGTCAGCGTCGTCGCGTCGGCGATGACAAAAGGCACGTCGAGAAGGCGCGCCAGCGTCTGCGCCAGCAGCGTCTTGCCCGAGCCGGTCGGACCGATCAGCAGGATGTTGCTCTTGGCCAGCTCGACGTCGTCTTCCTTGACGCTGGTCTCGAGACGCTTGTAGTGGTTGTAGACCGCAACCGACAGGATTTTCTTCGCGAACTCCTGACCGATGACGTACTGGTCGAGGATCTGCCGGATCTCGTGCGGCGTCGGCAGCTTGTTCTTGTCGGTCCGGGTCGCGTCGGCGGTCGCGCCCTCTTCCCGGATGATGTCGTTGCAGAGCTCGATGCACTCGTCGCAGATGAACACCGAAGGGCCGGCGATAAGCTTCCTCACCTCATGCTGGCTTTTGCCGCAGAAGGAACAGTAAAGCAGCTTGTCGCCGGTCGCCTTTTCCGCCATTCACCCGCCTTTTTCACCCCCTTCGCTGCGGTGCCGCATCCGACGGCGCCCGCGGGGCGTTTACACTGTACCCGGCCTAAGCCCGGCTCTGCAACACTTTATCGATCAGCCCGTAGGCCAGGGACTCGTCCGCCGTCAGGAAGTTATCCCGCTCGGTGTCCTTCTCGATCTGCCCGATCGGCTTGCCGGTGTGCTCGGCCAGCAGCCGGTTGAGCCGCTCGCGCAGACTCAGGATGTACTTGGCATGGATCGCAATATCCGATGCCTGGCCCTGGAAGCCTCCCAACGGCTGGTGGATCAGGACGGTCGAATTGGGCAGGGCGAAGCGCTTGCCCTTGGCGCCCGCCGCCAGCAGGAACGCCCCCATGCTTGCCGCCATGCCGACGCACAGGGTCGATACGTCCGGCTTGATGAACTGCATCGTGTCGTAGATCGCCATGCCGGCCGAAATCGATCCGCCCGGCGAATTGATGTAAAAGTTGATGTCCTTGTCGGGATTCTCCGACTCCAGGAACAGCATCTGCGCGACAACCAGATTCGCCGTCGCGTCGTCGACCGGCCCGATCAGGAATACGACGCGTTCCTTCAGCAGCCGCGAGTAGATGTCGTAGGCGCGTTCGCCGCGCCCGCTCTGCTCGATCACCATCGGGATCAAGCCCAGCGCCTTCGGTTCCTGCCTGCCTGCACTCGTCATCGGTTTTGCCTGTCGTCGTGTGAAAGTTGTCGTCCGCACCGCGCCTTCAGCGCGCCGGCGGCTCCATCAATGTCGCGAAGCTGGTCGGCACGTTTTCGACGCGAGCGCGTTGCAGCGCCCAGTCGACGACGTTTTGTTCGACTGCCTGCGCTTCGAATTCGTTCAGCCGTCCCGGCTTTTCGTAGTGCCAGCGCACGACAGCCTCGGGTTGTTCGTAAGCCTGCGCCGCCTCGCGCACCAGCGCCAGCACCTGCTCGGGCTTCGGCGCCAGCTGGTATACGCGCGTGATCTCGTTGACGATCAGGCCGTAGGTCACCCGCTCCTCTGCCTGCGGGCGAAAGGTGTCGGGCGAGAGCTGCATGTCTTCCGCCTTCATGCCCCGGCTCTGCAGGTCGGCGACCGCCCGCTCGAGCAGGCGTTGCGCTTCCATCTCGACCAGCGACCTGGGCACGACCAGGTCCGAAGTCGATTTGAGCGCGCGCAGGACCTGCTCGCGCAGCACGCCTTCGATCTTCCGCTTGAGCTCCAGCCCGAGATTGGTGGCTATCTCGGCCCGCAACTCCTCGACGCTGCCGCTGGCGATGCCGAACTTGACTGCGAAGTCGGCATCGACCGCGGGAAGCTTCGGTTCGCTGACCGATTGCACGGTCATCGTGAATTCCGCCGCTCTTCCGGCGACTTCCTTGCCATGGTAGTCGGCGGGGAAGGTCAGGCCGAACGACCTTGTCTCGCCGGCCGCCATCCCGGTCAGCGCGGTCTCGAACTCGGGCAGCATGCGGCCTTCGCCGATGACGATCGGAAAATCCTTGGCCTGGCCCCCGGGAAACTCCACGCCGTCTATCGTGCCGGTGAAATCCACGACCGCGCGGTCGCCGTGACCGGCCGGCCGTGCGACGGCCTCATAGCGCACGTTCTGCTGCCGCAGGATCTCTATCGTCCGGTCGACGTCGGCGGGAGTCACTTCCGACACGGGGCGCTCAATCGTCACGCCGGACAACTCGCCGAGCTTGATCTCCGGATAGACCTCGAAAACGGCGGAAAACTCGAGCTGGTCGCCGGCCGCAGCCTCCTTGGGCTCGATGCGCGGGTAGCCGGCCACGCGCAGGTTCTGCTCGCGAATGGCGTCGTTGAGGCTCGCCTGGACCGTGTCCGAGATCACGTCGGAGCGCACTTGCGGGCCGTATTGCTGCGCAACCATCTTCAGCGGAACCTTGCCGGGACGAAATCCGGCGATCTTGACCGTCTTCGCAAGGTGCGCCAGGCGCTTGTGTACTTCGCCGTCGATCTGCTCCAGCGGCACGGCCACATTAAGCCGGCGCTCGAGCTGGCCCAGCGTTTCCAGTGTCGTTTGCATACCCGATGATTCCTTGCTAGCCTTGGTTGTTGTCGTGGTGCGAAAGGAGAGACTCGAACTCTCACGCCTTTCGGCTCCGGCTCCTAAGGCCGGTGCGTCTACCAATTCCGCCACTTTCGCAGCCGGTTTCGCGAAACGCGCCAGTATAGCCGAAAAGTCCCACCCCCGCCACGCGAAAGACGCCGGCCGGCGCCGTGTTTTCCGGAACAATTGTGGACGCCATCGTGCAACAAGCTCCGATCGCCGTGCCCGTCAACCACTACGAAAATTTTCCCGTCGCATCCTGGGTTGGCCCGCCGGCGCTGCGCGCGGCGATTTCGGCGATCTACGCCTTCGCCCGCGGCGCTGACGACATTGCCGACGAAGGCGACGATCCGCCGGCCGTCCGCCTTGCCGGCCTCGACCGCTATGCGAGGATGCTCGACCGCATCGAGACCGCGCCCGATGCAGACGTCGAGGCCGCCGAGCCGCCGTTCGGAGCGCTGGCCGCGGCGATACGCCGCCACGCGCTCCCGATCGCGCCGTTCCGCGATCTGCTGTCTGCTTTCCGCCAGGACGTGACCAAGCCGCGCTACGCCGACTTCGACGAAGTGCTCGATTACTCCCGGCGCTCGGCCAATCCGATCGGCCGGCTGCTGCTGCATCTTTACGGCGTCTCCGACGAGGTCGAGCTCCGCCGCGCCGATGCGATTTGCACCGGATTGCAACTGGCCAATTTCTGCCAGGACGTAGCCATCGACTGGGCGAAAGGACGCGTCTACCTGCCCGCCGACGACATGGCCCGCTTCGGCGTTAGCGAGCGGCAGATCGCGGAGGGCATCGCCGACGAGCGCTGGCGACGCCTGATGACGTTCGAAGTCGCGCGGACGCGCGAGCTGCTGCGCTCCGGACTCCCGCTCGCGCACGCGTTGCCGCTGCGCGCACGGCTCGAGCTGAAGATGGTCGTCGCCGGGGGCTTGCGCATCCTGCGCGCGATCGATCGCGCGCAGGGCGACGTCTTCCGGCGCCGGCCGGTGTTGCGCAAGCGCGACTGGGCGATGATGTTTGCGGCGACGCTGGCGCGCTAGATGGAGCCCGATGTCTATTGCCAGCAGAAAGCCGCGCAAAGCGGCTCGAGCTTCTACCGGAGCTTTCGCTTCCTTCCCGCCGCGCGCCGGCGGGCGATCACGGCGCTGTACGCGTTTTGCCGCGAAGTCGACGACGTCGTGGACGACACCAGCGATGTCGGTGTCGCGCGCATCAAGCTTGCCTGGTGGCGCGGCCAGGTGGCGGCGATCTTCGGCGGCGCCCCGCAGCACCCGGTCGCGCAGGCCTTGCGGCCGGTCGTCGCGGAATTCGCGCTCAAGGAAGCGCAGCTGCAGGCCGTTATCGACGGCATGGCCATGGATCTGGAACAGCACCGCTACCTCGACTATGCGATGCTCGAGCGCTATTGCGACCTGGTCGCCGGCGGCGTCGGACTGATGTCGGCGGAAATATTCGGCTACTCCGATCCGGCGACGCGCGTGTACGCTCGCGACCTCGGTATCGCATTCCAGTTGACCAATATCATCCGCGACGTCGGCGAGGACGCGCGGCGCGGGCGGATCTATCTGCCGCAGGACGAGCTCGACCGCTTCGGCGTCAGCGCGGCCGACATACTGGATGCGCGCCACACGGCCGGGTTCTTAGCGCTGATGCGTTTCCAGCTCGCTCGTGCGCGCGCCATGTACGAGCGGGCTCTCGGCGCCCTGCCCGCCGTCGACCGGCGCGCGCAACGTCCCGGGCTGATCATGGCAGCCACCTATCGCGCGCTGCTCGAGGCGATCGAGCGCAACGATTTTCGGGTCCTCGACCGCCGCGTCGCGCTCTCACCGTTGCGCAAGGCCTGGATCGCCTGGACGACGTCCTGGTCGTACTAGTGGCTGTTCGAGTTGAAACGCGTACTCTCTTGACCGGACGCTGATGGCCGAGCGGATCGCGGTCATCGGTGGCGGATACGCAGGCTTCGCGGCGGCGGTGACGCTCGCCAAGGCGGGGCGAGCGGTAACGGTATTCGAAGCCGCGCAGACGCTGGGTGGCCGCGCCCGCCGGGTCGAAGCCTACGAGGTCGTCGTCGACAACGGCGAGCACCTGTTGCTCGGCGCTTATACCGAACTGCTCGCGCTGCTGCGCCTGGTGCACGGCCCGGGCGCCGAGCGCCATCTGCTCGCCCGGCGACGGCTTTGCCTGGCCGAGCCTGGCGTGTTCCGTCTGGCCGCGCCGCGGCTGCCCGCGCCGTGGCATCTCGCCGTGGCGCTTTTGCGCGCGCAGGGCCTCACCTGGGCCGAGCGCCGCGCGACGCTCGGCTTCGTCCGCAGACTGCAGCGCGACGGCTATCGTTGTGCGCCGGCGTTGACCGTCGCCGAGCTTCTCGCTGGACAGCCCCAGGCGTCGATACGAAATCTGTGGGAGCCGCTGTGCATCGCCGCGCTCAATACGCCGCTGGCAGTCGCGTCGGCCCAGATCTTCCTCAACGTGCTCGCGGCCGCGTTCGCCCGCGAGGCCCATGATTCGGACACGCTGATGCCGCGGGTCGACCTGTCGTCGCTGTTTCCCGATGCGGCAGCGGCCTACGTCGTCGACCGTGGCGGCTCGATCCGCAAGGGCACGACGGTGACCGGCGTCGCATCTCGCGGCGATCACGTGGTCCTGCGCAGCGGTTACACCGACGAGTCGTTCGACGCCGCGGTCGTTGCCGTGGGTCCGCACCAGCTCGGCCATCTGCTCGGCGGCGCGATCGAATCGCCCGAGGCCGCGCACGCCGTCGCGTGCGTCGAGCAGTTCGCCTACGAGCCGATCGTCACCGCGTATCTGAAATACGACCGCCCGCTGGGACTCGCGCAAGCGATGCAGAAGCTGGCCGGCACGCCGGGACAATGGCTGTTCGATCGCGGTCAGCTCGATGGTCCGGAGGGTCTCGCCGCCGTCGTGATCAGCACCGAGCAGCCCGGCGCGCGCCAGGATCACCCGGCGCTGCTGCGCGCGATCGACGATCAGCTGCGGCGTCTGCTGCCCGGTCTGCCGCCGCCGGCGTGGCTCAAGGTGATAGCCGAACGCCGCGCGACGTATGCCTGCCGCGCCGGACTCGAGCGCCCTCCGCCCGGCGCGATCGCGCCGCGCCTGTACCTGGCCGGCGACTACACCGACCCCGACTTCCCCGCGACGCTCGAAGCGGCGGCAAGAAGCGGTATCGCGGCGGCGCGCGAGCTGCTGGCCGCACCCTGATTCGCGGTTGCTAGCCCGGGATTGTCGCCCCGCCCGGACCGAGGGCGCGTTGCATCAATACGGTGTCGACCCAGCGATCGAATTTGCGGCCGACCGCTGTCAGACATCCGACGCGCTCGAACCCGAGTGCCGCGTGCAGCCCGATCGATGGGGCGTTGTCCGAGCCGCCGATCACCGCCAGCATCTGCCGGTAGCCGAGCGGCGTGCATGCCGTAATCAGCGCGGCGAGCAGGGCCCGCCCCGCGCCCTGTCCCATGAAACCCGGATCGACGTACACCGAGTCTTCGACCGTGTAGCGATAACCGGGCCGCGCTCGATAAGGGCTGGCATACGCGTACCCGGCGATTCCCGCCTGACGCGACGGCAGCACTGCGACGAGGTACGGCAGGCCGCGCTCGACCACGTCGTGCCATCGCCGCTGCATCTCCACGTCGTCCGGCGCGGCCAGCTCGAACGTACCGATGCCGGTCTCGACATGATGCGCGTAAATCGCGGTGATCGCCGCCAGGTCGCCGGCGACCGCGGCGCGCACGCTGACGGGGCCCGGCGGCATGCCGATCAGCCCGATCCCGCCGTCTTGCCGCTGCCCGAGCGGTTGCGCAGCAGCCGCTGCTTTTCGCGGTTCCAGTCGCGCAGCTTCTCCGTTTCGCGCTTGTCGTACTGCTTCTTGCCGCGCGCGAGCCCGATCTCGATCTTGATCCTGCCTCTGACGAAGTGCAGATCGAGCGGCGTCATCGTGTAGCCGGCGCGCTCTACCTTGCCGACCAGACGATTGATCTCGCTGCGATGGAGGAGCAGCTTGCGGGTGCGCGTCGGATCGGGCTTGATGTGCGTCGATGCGGTCGGCAACGGCGTCACATGCGCGCCGAGCAGGACGATCTCGCCGTTCTTGACGACGACGTAGGCTTCCTTCAACTGCGCGCGCCCGGCACGGATCGCCTTGACTTCCCAGCCCTCGAGCGCGAGCCCCGCCTCGAATTTCTCCTCGACGAAATAGTCGTGATAGGCTTTTTTGTTTTGTACGATGCTCATACACCGACATGCTGGTCACTACCGGTTTCGTATTGTAGCAATGCGCAGCGTCCACAAGTCGGTGCTGGTGCCGTACAGCGCACAACAGATGTTCGATCTCGTCGAGCGCATCGAGGACTATCCGAAATTCCTGCCATGGTGCGGCGGAACCCGCATCCTGCAGCGCACGGCCGACCGTACGCTGGCCCGCATCGACATCGATTACCGCGGCGTGCGCACGTATTTCACCACTTGCAACCGGAACCAGCCGCCGGACAGGATCGTCGTCGAGCTTCGCGATGGCCCGTTTCGGCGCCTCGACGGCATCTGGCAGTTTCGCGCGTTGAGCGATGCCGCGTCCAAGGTCGAATTCGAGCTCAACTACGAATTTGCGACTTCCGTGCTGGAGGGGCTGATCGGGCCGGTTTTCGGCCGCATCGCCGACAGCTTCATCGACGCGTTCGTCAAGCGTGCCGTCGCCGTTCACGGCAGCGCATGAAGCGAATCGCCGTCACCGTCGTCTATGCGTTGCCGGCGGGCGCGACCGAGATCGACCTCGAGGTGCCGGCTGGCTCGAACGTTGCAGAGGCCCTCGCGCGCTCGGGCATCACGGCGCGGCACCCGGAAATCGACCTCGTGACGATGGCGGTCGGCGTTTATGGCGTGCGGGTCGGGTTGGATAGCGGCTTGTCGGACGGCGACCGGGTCGAAATCTACCGGCCGCTGCAAGCCGATCCGAAGGACCTCCGGCGCCGCCGCGCCGCTCGGCGGGGCCCGGTTTGACTTGGCTCTCCCGCCCGGGTATGGTGGCAAGCCACTGAATCAGCGAGCAAAATGCATACAGACATCGGTGACTTGCCGCAACCCGCCGCTGCCGTGACCGCGCTGCGCCGCGCTGCGCTTCTCGCGCTGGCCGGATTGGCGCTGGTGCTGTTACCGCGGGCCGGGCTGGCCGCGCAACCCGCATCCGGTCATGCCGGCAGCGCGGAACGTCCGGTCGCGCGGGTGCTGCAAAGCGCCCAAGAGCTCGCGATTTATGCTTTGGGGCTGATCGGCGTCGACTACCGCTACGGCGGCAACAGCCCCGACCGCGGCCTGGATTGCAGCGGCCTGGTCCGTTACGTGTTCCAGGAGGTCGTCGGCGTGACCTTGCCGCGAACGGCGCGGGAAATGGCGCGGCTGGGGGGCCGGGTCGCTCCCGGCGAACTCAGGGCGGGCGACCTGGTGTTCTTCAACACCCGCAGCTCGGCGTTTTCGCACGTCGGCATCTACCTCGGCGACGATCGCTTCATCCACGCTCCGCATCGCGGCGGGGAAGTCGAGATCGTCACGATGTCGCAACCCTACTGGCAGCAGCGTTATGACGGCGCGCGCCGGCTGGTCGGTGTCATGGCGCCCGATCTGATCAGCTCGGCGCACGCCGCGCCGGCACCGCTGCCCGCGGCCGCCAACGCCGATTCTCATCGCTAGAACGCAGCGCGGCGCCGCTCTTCAGTCCTTCGCGCCGCGCCGCCGCAGCGTGCGCTCGATCCCGTCGAAACCGCCCCGCGTGGCCCACGCCAGCGCCGTCGCACCGTCCGCGTTGCGATGTCCGACGTCGGCGCCGCTGTCCAGCAGCAGGTCGACGACCGCGGCATGCCCGCCGCGCACCGCCATCATCAGCGCCGTCGTCCCGTTGGGCGATGCCGCGTTGACGTCCGCACCGGCGGCGATCAGATAGCGAGCGACGTCGGCGTGCCCGGCGGTCGCGGCGTAGATCAGCGGCGTCCATCCGGGATGATTGATCGCGGCGCCGCGGGCGTAGAGCTTCTTCACGATCGCCAAGTGTCCGCCGATCGCGGCGACCATGATCGCGCTGTCGCCGTAGGGATTTCTGAGGTTGACCTTGGCGCCCGCCGCCAGCAGCGCGTCGAGCGTCGGCTCGAACCCCGAGCGCGCCGCGATCACCAGGACCGGGTCGCCACCGGGATCGACAGTGTTCGGATCGACGCCACGCGCGAGCAGCGCCGCGACTTCGCCGGACCGGTCGATGGTGACGGACTGGATGAAGCGCTCGTAGAGCGCCTGCGCCTCAACCGGCGCCGGCGCGAAGCAGACCACCAGTATCGCCAGAAGCGGCAGCCAGCCGAGCGCGGCGATGCTGCCGCCGCTACGCGTCATGCGCGCTGACCCGGATCAGCCGGAAAAAATTGGCCGACGTCGCGGCGGCGATCACTTCGACCGGAACGTCGCGCAACCGCGCGATTTCCTCCGCGACATAACGCACATATGCCGGCTGATTCAGCTTGCCCCGATACGGCACCGGCGCCAGGTAGGGCGCATCGGTTTCGATCAGCATCCGGTCCAGGGGCACGCGCCGCGCAACTTCCTTGAGCGCAACGGCGTTCTTGAACGTGACAATGCCGGAAAACGAAATATGGAACCCCAGCTCGAGCGCGCCCTGCGCCACCTCCCACGTTTCGGTGAAGCAGTGCATGACGCCGCCTGCGTCGCCTGCGCGTTCTTCCCGCATGATGGCAAGCGTATCGGCCGCGGCGGAACGGGTGTGGATCACCAGCGGCTTGTGGCACGACCGCGCCGCGCGAATGTGCGTGCGAAACCGCTGCCGCTGCCATTCCAGATCGCCGGTGGCCCGGTAATAGTCGAGACCGGTTTCCCCGATCGCGGCGACCTTCGGCCGCGCCGCAAGCGCGATCAGCTGCTCGACGGAGGGCTCGGGCGTGTCCTCGTAGTCGGGGTGCACGCCGACGCTCGCATAGATGTTGGCGTTTTCGTCGGCCAGCGCGAGCACCTGCGGAAGATCGGGCAGGTTGACGCCGATGCACATCGCGTGGGTGACGCGATTCCCGGCCATCGCCTCGAGTACTGCCGGCAGGTCCGCCGCCAGCTCAGGAAAATTGATGTGGCAGTGTGAATCGACGAACACAACTACATCGTATGCGTCGGCCGGTTCGAAGCCAGTGTCTCGCCGAGCAGCCTTTCGATCGTCGCCCGCGCCGAGGCGCCGGTCTCGTCCGGGGTAAACTGGACGCCGATACCCTGCGTGCGGTTGCCCTGTACGCCTTCGGGTGTGATCCACACCACCCTGCCCTGCACGGCAATACGCTGCGGATCGTCCATTAGCGACAGCAGCATGAAGACTTCCTCGCCGAGCTGGTACGCCCGATTGGTCGGAATGAATATGCCGCCGCCCTTGAGAAAAGGCATGTACGCAGCGTACAGCGCCGCCTTTTCGCGGATGTTGAGCGAGAGCACGCCGGGGCGGTTGAGAATCGCCCGTGTCGCAGTGTTGGGAGAGCGGTCCGCCGCCATGGGTCTCGAGTTCAGGTTGATGGATCGCGCCGCGAACGCGCGGTGGCGAGGAAATTCCGGCCGAGCGATCGCGCCGTCAATCGGCGCGGCCGCGTGCGAACAGATCGCGGTAATCGATCAGCAGCGACTCCGCGACCAGCCGCGGCTGCAACGGATGCGTAAGGAGCGCACGCTGCCGCAACAGCGTCTGATAATAGCGGAACAGCGCGACTCGCGCCACACGCGTGGACAGCGCCGACAGCGCGTCGCGAGCCTGCGGGTGAAACCGCGGCGGTCCGCCGCTGACCACCGACGCGAGATCGGCGGTCCAGGTCAGCAGCCAGTACACCGCCGTGGCAAGCAGCGGCTTGCGCTCATCCTTCGTCGCCGCGTCCAGGCGGGCGCCGATCGCAACCGGAGACAGACGCTCCGGCCGCGCGAGCTCGGCCAGCAGGCTCGCGCACTCGCGCTGCAACAGCGGGTCTGCGAGCTCGAGCGCCAGTAAAGGCGCGCCGCCCGCCTGCGCCAGCACGCGATCGGCGTCGACCACGCCCTGCGCCCTGAGCCACGCAGCCGCCGATGCGACGTCCGGCTCGGGCACCGCCAGGCGCTGGCAGCGGCTGATGATCGTCGCCGGCAGGCGTGCGCTCTGGTGGCTGACCAGCATCAGATACGTGTCCGCGGGAGGCTCCTCGAGCGTTTTGAGCAACGCGTTGGCCGCGGCGGCATTCATCGCTTCGGCGGGCGCGATCACCGCGACCTTGGCGCGATGACGATGGGTCGAGAGCTGCGTGAAGGCGGTGAGCTCGCGAATGCGATCGACGGTGATGGCGTCGACGACGGTGACGTTGCCCTCCTCGTCGTAGAGCAGAGGCTCGATCAGCCGCAAATCCGGATGCGCGCCGGCGGCCACGTACGAGCAGCTTGGACAAACGCCGCACGCGTCGCCGTCGGGACGCGGGGCTTCGCACAGCAGCGCGCGCGCAAAGTGCAACGCCAGCGCGCGCTTGCCCAGGCCGCGCCGGCCGGCGATCAGCAAGGCCTGCGGCCAGCGCGACCTCTGTCGCAGCGTCGCGGCGGCGAGATCGCGATGCCACGGCAGCAACGCTTGCATGCCGACCGACGGCGGCGGCGTCGATTCGCTCATTGTGCGGCGATGATCGCGGTCAGATCGGCCCGGACATCCGCCTGGGGCCGCGTGCTGTCGATGACCCGAAAGCGCGACGGCTCGGCCGCCGCGCGCGCCAGATAGGTCGCGCGGACGCGCTCGAAGAATCCGGGCTGCTGCCGCTCGAATTTGTCCAGCGGCCGCCCGTCGGCGAGTCGCTCGCGTCCCACCTCGACCGGCACATCGAACAGCAGCGTCAGGTCGGGACGGAAGTCACCCAGGGTCAGTCGCTCGAAGGCAGCGATGCATTCGGCCGAAACGCCGTGTCCACCGCCCTGGTAGGCGTAGGTGGCGTCGCTGAAACGGTCGCAGACGACCCAGACTCCCTGCTCGAGCCGCGGCCAGATCTCGCGTTCGCAATGCTCGCGCCGTGCCGCGAACATCAGCATCGTCTCGGTCAGCTCGCCCATCGGCTGGTGCAGCAACAGCTCGCGCAGCCGTTCGCCCAGCGGCGTGCCGCCGGGCTCGCGTGTCAGCCACGCGCTGCGGCGCTGCCCTTCGAGCGCCTGCTTGAGCCATGGCAGATGCGTGCTCTTGCCGGCGCCGTCGATGCCTTCGACGGTGATCAGGCGGCCGCGGGATGAATCAGTCGTCAATGGAAGGCGCGGGTCGGCACAACAAAGGAGCGAGGCAAGCGGAGAAAGCGCCCTAGCGCCCGCCCCGCTGATATCTTGCCACGGCGCGATTGTGATCGGCGATGTTGGTCGAGAATTCGCTCGAGCCGTCGCCGCGCGCGACGAAGTAGAGATAAGGCACCGCCGCCGGATGCAGGACGGCATCGAGCGACGCCTGCCCGGGCAATGCGATCGGCGTCGGCGGCAGACCGCCGCGGACGTAGGTGTTGAACGCGTGGTCGTTTTCAAGATCGCTCTTCTTCAGAGTACCGTCGAAACGCTCGCCGATGCCGTAGATCACCGAGGGATCGGTTTGCAGACGCATGCCGATCTTGAGGCGATTGATGAATACCGCCGCGACCAGCGGCCGGTCCGCGGCGCGGCCCGTTTCCTTTTCGACGATCGATGCCAGCGTCAGGGCTTCGTAGGGATTCGCCAACGGCAAGTCGCTCGCGCGCGAAGCCCATGCCGCGCCCAGCCGTTCGTGCATCAGGCGATAGGCGCGCTTCAGCAGCGCGGTATCGGTCGATCCTGTGGCAAAGAAGTAGGTATCCGGGAAAAAAAGCCCTTCGGGGACCGTCTCGGTCGCGCCGATGCTTCGCATCAGCTCGGCATCGGACAGTTCGATCGCACGCTTGACGATCTTGCCGTCGCTCTTCAGCGCCGCCTTGAGATCGCGAACGGTCCAGCCTTCGACGATCGCGAACGACGACTGCGTGACGTCGCCCTGCGTCAGTTTCGCCATCAGGCCGGCGAGGGTCGTCCCCGGACCGATCTCGTAATTGCCGGCCTTGATCGTGCGGTCGGCGCGGCTGACACGCGCCAGCGCGACCAGCGTCCATGCGGCCGGCAGCACGTCCGCCGCGGTCAAGTCGCGCGCAACTCCGCGCAGCGTCGCACCCGGCCTGACGGTCAGCGCATAGCCGTCTGCCGGAACGTGCAGCGGTTGCGTCGTCGCCCACCAATAGGCGGCGCCGCAACCAACCAGCGCAAGCAGCAGCAATCCCGCGACGAAGCGCATCCGGACCGACCTGGAAAGCGAACCCGGGCGATTATAATGGCTGCATGCACCCACGCTTGCCGTTGCACGCGCCGCGCCCGACTCGATCGCTGCGCGGCTTCACGCTGGTCGAAGTCCTGGTCGTCATCGTCATCCTCGGCATTCTCGCGGCGCTGGTCGTTCCGCGCGTGCTCGAGCGCCCGGACGAAGCGAGAGTGATCGCGGCCAAAAACGACATCGCCGCGATAAGCCAGGCACTGAAGCTCTATCGGCTGGACAACGGGCGCTATCCGACCGCCGATCAGGGTCTCGCCGCCCTGGTGACCAAGCCGGTGCAGCCTCCGGTACCGCCGAACTGGAAGCCGAACGGCTACCTCGAACGGCTGCCGAAAGATCCGTGGGGCAACAGCTACCAGTACATCAATCCCGGGCTGCGCGGAGAGTACGACGTGTTCAGCTTCGGCGCCGACGGTGCGCCCGGCGGCACCGGATTCGACGCCGACATCGGCTCGTGGGATCTGTAGGCGCGCCGCGCTTTCGCGTCGGGCCCGCGGCCGGGTTCACGCTGGCGGAAATCCTGGTGGTGCTGATCGTGATCGGGCTCGCCGCAGGACTCGCCTATTCACGATCCGACGCCGATCCGCGACAGGCGGTCGAGCGCGAGAGCCGGCGACTGGCAGCGGCGCTCGAGCATGCGGCACTGCTTGCGCAATGGAAGGACGAAACGCTGGGCATTTCCGCGAGCGGCAACCTTTATCGATTCTGGCGACAGCCCGCCGGCGACTCGACATGGCAGCCGATGTCGACCGATGACGTGCTCGAGCCGCGCGTCCTGCCCGCACCGCTCGACATTTCGGCGCGCGAATACGCGGGCCTGCCGGTCGCTGCCGACGCGATCCTGCCGCTTCGCGCCAGCGGTCGCAATGAGCCCTATGTCATCCAGATCACATCGCCCGAATGGTTCACGCTGCTCTCCGCCGATCCGTTGAACCGCGTCGCGCTGACCGGCCCGACGCTGCGATAGCGCGCGCCGGCTTCACGCTGGTCGAGGTGCTGGTCGCGCTGGCCATTGTCGCGGTGGCGCTTGCGGCCGGATTCCGCAGCGTGGCGCAAAGCGCGGAAAGCGCGACAGCCCTCAAGGCGCGCACCCTGGCGCTCTGGGTCGCTCAGAATCGGCTCGCCGCCGCCCAGCTGGAAGCGCCGGCGCCCCCGGCGGGCGAGCGCAGCGGGACCGAGACTCAGGCCGGTGCGGCATTCATCTGGCACGAAACCGTCAGCGGAACGCCGAACCCGGCCTTTCGCAAGATCGAAATCGACGTCGGCGACGCGACGCGCCCCGACTACACGCTGGCGCGGCTGGTCGGCTATCTGGGGCAGGCGGCGCAGCGATGAGCGCGCGTCGCGCCGCGAAGCGATCCGGCTTCACGCTGCTCGAAGTGCTGATCGCGATCGCGATCGTCGCGCTGCTCGCGCTGATGGGTTACCGCGCGGTGTCGGCGCTGACCGAAAGCGAATCGCGATTGTCGGGGGAGGCGGCGAGATGGCGCATGCTCGATCTCTTTTTCTCGCGTCTCGAAGCCGACTTGCGCGAGGCGGTGCCCCGCCCCGCGCGCACCGGTACGGCGACCGAGCCGGCGTGGCTCGCGGCGGCCGATGCGGCGGGCAACGGTGCGCTCGCGTTTTCGCGCGCCGGTCCCGACTTTGCGATCGATCCGGGCAGTGCCGGACAGCGACTCGGTTATCGGCTGCGCAACGGCAGCATCGAAGTGCTCTACTGGCCGGGATACGATCGCCCGCGCGACAGCGAGCCGACCGCCTACGCTCTGCTCTCCGGTGTCACGCAATTTCATCTGGCGTATCTGACCGCGACCGGCCGTTGGGTCGACAGCTGGCCGCTCGCCGGCGAAGCGGATCTGCCACGGGCGGCGCGGGTCGCGGTGACGCTGGCTTCGGGCGAGGAAATCGAGCGATGGCTGGCACTGCGCTGATGTCGCCCGCAGCGCGCCCGCGAGCGCGGGGCGCCGCCATCGTGATCGCGATGTTGCTCGCCGCGCTCGCCGCGACGATCGCGGCGACGCTGCTGTGGCAGCAGCAGCGCTGGATCAACGAGCACGCGCATCGTCGCGACCAGGTGCAGGCACAGGCGCTCGCGATGGCGGGCGTGCAATGGGCGCGTCAGATCGTGAACGACAACGCAAGCGGCGGCATCGTGCATCTCTCCCAGCCCTGGGCGCTGAGGCTCCCGGCGCTTCCGATCGAGAACGGCTCGATAGGCGGCTACATCGTCGATGCGCAAAGCCGGATCAACGTCAACAACATCTCGGGCGTCCCGGCCGCGCCGGCGCCGACGCGAACCGCCTTGCAACGCCTGTTCGCTGCGCTCGCGCTGCCGCCGTCGCTGCTCAACGCGATCGGCGATTGGGTCGATGCGGATGACCGTGTCAGCGAGCCCGGCGGTGCGGAGGACGCATGGTATCTGAGCCAGCCGCGGCCCGGTCTCGCTGCCAACGCGCCGGTGCGACGCGCGAGCGAATTGCTTGCGGTCCGCGGCGCGGATCCGGGATCGCTCGCGCGCCTGCTGCCATTTGTCGGCGCGCTCGACGCGCCCGCGTCTGTCAACGTCAACACCGCGCCAGCCGAAGTCCTGGCCGCCGTCGTCGGCGGCCTCGACTCGGCAGGAGCCGCCGCGCTGGTCGCGTCACGTGCGCAGACGCCATTCGCCAGCATCGCCGACTTCCGCTCTCGCCTGCCGCGGCCGGACCTGGTCGTCGATGAAACCCTGATCGACGTGAGGAGCGACTGGTTCGAAGTGTCGATCGAAGCGCGGCAAGGCGACACCCTGGCGCGCGCACGCGCGCTGCTCAAACGCGCTCCCGCCGCAGGCGCGTGGCCGCTGATCGTGTGGGAAGTCGTCGAATGACGTCAAGATCGCGATCGAGGCTCTTCCAACGGCTCGCGTACAATCGGCGCGCATTGGCTACGATGCGCCCCACGACCCGCCGATGACCATGCTGCGCGTCCTGCTCGACGCCGCGCCCGCGGCGGAACGCGCCGCCGACTGGGCGCTGTTCGCCGTCAGCGGCCGGCTGGTCCGCACGGGCCGCGGACGGCCATCCGAGTGGCCCCCGCGCGACCGCACCGAGGCGGTCATCGCGGCCGCGTGCGGCAGGCTGGTCACGCTGACCTTGCCGCCGCTGCCGCCGCCACGCGTCGCCGCGGCGGCGGCCTACGCGCTCGAAGACCAGCTCGCCGGCGCTCCGGAAGACAGTCATGCGGCCTTCGGCCCGCAAGCTGCGGACGGCACGGTGCGCGGCGCCATTGTGTCGGCATCGTGGATGCGCGCCTTCGCTGCGGGATCGCAGCGCGCGGGCATACGCTGGGACCGCGTCGTCCTCGAGAGCGATCTGGCGCGGCCGCCTGCCTCCGGCTGGTGCTGGTGTGCGTCGTCGATCAGCGACGCGGGATTCGTCGTCACCGATCGCGGCGCTTCGATCGGCGTCGGCGCGGCGCGAGACGCCGGTATTCCGTCGGAGCTTGCCCTCGCCATCACGGCCGCGGGCCAGCACGCTCCGCGCGTGGTCCGGGTGGACATCGGCGGCATCGCTCCGGACCGGCTCGCACAAGCGCAGGCGCAGACCGGCGTCGCGTTCACGGCCGGCACGCCATGGCGCTGGCTCGAGGCCACCCCGCAGGCGTTCGCTTCCGCGGTCGACCTCGCGACGACGGGCGCCGATGCCGGCGCGCCGTCACCGCGATCGACGGCGATGCGCCTGTTCCGGCCGGCCTTGGTCATTGCCGCGCTGGCGCTGGGCATCCATGTCATGGCAACGCTTGGACAGTGGGCGTGGCTGCAATGGCAAATCCGGGCCGTGCAGCGCGACCTGGTCGCGCTGGCGCAGATCGCTGCGCCGGACTCCGCGGCAACGATGCCGCCGCTGCAGGCGATCGGCCGGCGCGAAGCCGAGCTACGCCATCGCGCGGGTCTCCCTGCGCGCGACGACTTCATCCCGCTGCTGGCGCGCGCCGCGCCGGCGCTCGCGACACTTCCGGCGGACTCGGTGCGCTCGCTGCGCTATGCCGACGGCCACATCGTCCTCGAGCTGCAGAAGTCCGACGCCGCGCAGACCGCGCGGGTCCAGCGTGAGCTGCAAGCGCGCGGCCTGACTGCGATCGCCGCGGCCACGGCGACGGGCGCGCGCCTGCGCCTGGGGCTCGATTGATGGCTACCGCACTCGACCTCGATCGACGCGACCGGCTGACGCATTGGTGGCGCCTGCGTACGCACGCCGAACGCACACTGCTGATCACCGGCGCGGTCCTCGCCGCAGCGGCGCTCGCGTGGCTGCTGGTCTGGCTGCCGATCCAGGGCGATATCGCGCGACTGACCCGAGACCTTGGCGTGCAGCGCGCCGCACTCGAGCAGGCGCGTGCGCAAGCGGACGGCATCGGTGGACTCGAGCGCAGGACGCCTGCGCCGGTACGCGAGGCACGCGCCGCGCTGGACCTCGCGCTGACGCAGTCCGGCATCAAGGCCAGCGCGATCGACCGGACCGGCGACGATCTGCGTGTCACCGTGGACGGCGCTTCCTTCGAGGCGCTGTCGACCTTGCTGGATTCGTTGCAGCGCGATGCCGCGCTGCGGGTGGTCGACCTCACCGCTGTCGCGCGCGTCGAGCCCGGAATGGTTCGCGCCGAGCTCTCGTTGCGCCGCTAGCCATGCGCGGTTGGCTGGTCATCGGGGCCGGCGCCCTGTTGCTGGCGGCGGCTCTGGCGATCGAAGCGCCGGCGACCCTGCTCGACTCCCGCGTCGCGGATCTGACCGCCGGCCGGATTCGTCTCGTCGCGGCGACGGGCACGGTGTGGCGTGGCTCGGGGGAACTCGCACTGCAGCCGGACGGCGTCCGCATTCCGGTCGCGTGGCGTCTCGAGCCGATCGCCTTGCTCCGAGGCGGGCTCGCCGGATCGCTCACGACGGCCGAAGCGAATCGGCCCGCGACATTCCACGTCGAACGTGAGGATTTCGACGTGCACGACCTCGCGATCGCGCTGCCCGCGGGCTCGGTGCTGCGCTCTGCGGGCTTGCCGGATGCACTGGCGAATACCGGAGGCACGCTGACGCTGGATGTCGCGAACCTTGCGCGCCGTGGCGATCGTCTCGAAGCTCAGGCTGACCTCAAGTGGCTCGACGCCTCGCTGCCGGCGCCACTCGCCGGCGCGCGCATCGCACTGGGCGACATACGCGTCCTCGCCGCCGGCAGCGGCAGCGAAGTCCCGGCGACGCTCGCCAATAGCGGAGGCGACGTCGATATCGCGGGAACCATGGTTTTCTCCGGGCACGACGCGCCGCAGATCGACGCGCGGATCAAGCCGCGCGCCGGGCTGCCCGCCGACCGCAACCAAGCGATCGGCGCCGTACTGTCCGGCATCGGGAGAGCCGACGGCGCGGGTGGCTACCGCGTCGTGTGGCCGCTGATCGTACGATGACCCGGCGACGTCCGCACCGCGCGGTGCACGCCGCGCCGCGATCGACGGTGAAGCGCAGCAATCCGGCGCGAGTCGAGGCGCCGGCGACGTTGCGGATAGCCGCGATCGATGGTCTGCGTGGTGCAGCGCTTTGCCTGATGATCGCCTATCACTTTTCGTTCGACCTACATTGGTTCGGCTACATACGCGCCGACTTCGATCACGATCCCGTCTGGCTGGGTTTTCGCGCCGTTATCGTCAGCGCGTTCATGCTGCTGGTCGGATTGAGCCTCCTGCTCGCGCGTCGCGCCGGTGTCTCGCGGCGGCATTTCTGGCGACGAATCGCCTTGATCGCGTTTTGCGCGATCCTGGTCAGTGTCGCCAGTTACCTCACCTTTCCGCAGACCTTCATCACCTTCGGCATACTCCATTGCATCGCCTTGGCCTCGGTGCTGGCGTGGCCGGCGACCCGCTTCCCGCGCATCGCTCTGGTGGCGGGCATCGCGATCGTCGCCGTCGGCAACCTCCTCGCGCTGCCGGTGTTCGACACGCGGTGGCTGCAATGGCTGGGCATGATGACGCACCGGCCGGCGACCGAGGACTACGTGCCGTTGCTACCGTGGCTGGGCGTCGTCATGATCGGCATTGCGCTCGGCCACTGGCTTTCGCTGCAAGAGTTCCGCCCGCTGCACCCGTTATCCCGGATAACGCCGCGCTGGCTGATCTGGATGGGTCGGCACAGCCTGCTCATATACATGCTGCACCAGCCCATCCTGATCGGCCTGTTGCGCGTGTTGCGCGACTGAAGCCGGTCGAACCGGATGGCGCGCTTGGCGTCGGCAAGCCGACTCGGCTATACTCTTTTCTTTGCAGGACAGGCGCGTAGCTCAGCTGGTTAGAGCACCACCTTGACATGGTGGGGGTCGTTGGTTCGAGTCCAATCGCGCCTACCAGTCACTGCATCGTCTGGCTAGAGGTCGAACGGAGAAAGGCATGGTTATGACACCGCGAACGCGCAGGGAGACCAACTGAACGGCTGGCGGGTTCGCACGCGTGTATAGCGTCAAAAAGTGCGGCTCGTCCGCACTTTTTTTTCGCATAGAGGAATGAGCCATGCCCGACATTCGATTACCTGACGGCGCGATCAAGCATTTCGATGCGCCGGTGACCGTCGCCGACCTGGCAGCGTCGATCGGCCCAGGCCTGGCCAAGGCCGCGCTGGCGGGCCGCGTCGACGGCAATCTGGTCGACACTTCGTACCGGATCGACCGCGATGCGGCGGTCGCGATCGTCACCGACAAGGATCCGGACGGCCTGGAGGTCCTGCGCCATTCGACCGCGCACCTGCTCGCCTATGCGGTCAAGGAATTGTTTCCCGACGCACAGGTGACGATCGGGCCGGTGATCGAGGACGGCTTTTACTACGACTTTTCGTACAAGCGTCCGTTCACGCCCGAAGACCTTGCCGCCATCGAGCAGAAGATGGCCGAGCTTGCGAAAAAGGACGAGCCGGTCGTGCGCAAAATGATGCCGCGCGACGACGCGGTGCAGTACTTCGAATCGCTTGGCGAGCACTACAAGGCGGAGATCATCGGCTCGATTCCGTCCGGCGAATCGATCTCGCTGTACAGCGAAGGCCGCTTCACCGATCTTTGCCGGGGCCCGCACGTTCCTTCGACCGGCAAGCTCAAGGTGTTCAAGCTGACGAAGCTGGCCGGAGCATACTGGCGCGGAGATTCCAGGAACGAAATGCTGCAGCGGATCTACGGCACCGCGTGGGCCAAGAAGGAGGACCTCGACGCCTATCTGCACCGTATCGAGGAAGCGGAAAAGCGCGACCACCGCAAGCTCGGCCGCCAGCTGGACCTGTTCCACCTGCGCGAAGAGGCGCCGGGTATGGTTTTCTGGCATCCGAAGGGTTGGACCGTCTGGCAACAGGTCGAGCAATACATGCGCCGCGCCTACCAGCAGAACGGCTACCAGGAGGTCAAATGTCCGATGATTCTCGATCGCTCGCTGTGGGAGAAGTCGGGCCATTGGCAGAACTACAAAGACAATATGTTCTTCACCGAGTCGGAGAAGCGCGACTTCGCGATCAAGCCGATGAACTGTCCCGGTCACATCCTGGTGTTCAACTCGAACATGCGCAGTTACCGCGAGCTGCCGCTGCGTTACGGCGAGTTTGGCTCGTGCCATCGCAACGAGCCCTCGGGGGCCTTGCATGGCTTGATGCGGGTCCGCGGCTTCACCCAGGACGATGGCCACATTTTCTGCAGCGAGGAGCAGATCCAGCCCGAAGTCACCGCCTTCAACCAGCAGGCGCTGGCCGTGTACCGGGACTTCGGTTTTGACGAGGTGACGATCAAGCTCGCGCTGCGGCCCGACCAGAGGCTCGGGACCGACGACAACTGGGATCGCGCCGAGAATGCGCTACGGCGCGCCCTGGGCGCCTGCGAGGTCGAATGGACCGAGTTGCCGGGCGAAGGCGCCTTTTATGGCCCGAAGATCGAGTATCACCTGAAGGACTCGCTCGGCCGCTCGTGGCAGTGCGGCACGATGCAGGTCGATTTCTCGATGCCGGCGCGGCTCGACGCCGAATATGTGGCCGAGGACAACACCCGCAAGGTCCCGGTGATGCTGCATCGGGCGGTCGTCGGCTCGCTGGAGCGGTTCATCGG
>DATASF010000140.1:0-2586 GCA_036269335.1 Casimicrobiaceae bacterium | reverse complement strand
TTCCTCTGGATCGCTTAGCTGGCGCGCCGCGATTCGTTTCGCGGCGCCGGTTCATCCGACTAGAGGAGCATCGCCGTGTCGACGAGATTCCTGGCGTCCGGCGCTTTGGCGCTGGCGCTGTTGGCCGCCCCGCCCGCATTCGCAGCCACCGACGCAGATCTTGCGCAAATCCGCGATGAGATCCGGCAGCTGAAGGAAAACTACGAAGCCCGCATACAGTCGCTGGAAGCGCGCTTGAAGGACGCCGAAGCGGCTGCGGCCAAGCCCGCCGCCAGCGCGCCGCTTCCGGCGGTTGCCGCGCCGGCGCCGTCTTCGTCGAGCGGCATTGCCGCGTTCAACCCGGCGATTTCTGCCGTGCTTCAGGGGCGTTACGCCAACCTGTCGCAGGATCCTGAAAAATACGCGATCAGCGGCTTTGCCGCCGGCGGCGAGATCGGCCCGGGCAAGCGCGGCTTTTCGCTCGGAGAATCGGAGCTTGCGATTTCGGCCAACGTCGACGACAAGTTCGCCGGCAACCTGATCGTCTCGCTGACGCCGGATAACACCGTGTCGGTCGAAGAGGCCTATGGCATCCTGACCGCGCTGCCCGACGGTCTGACGCCGAAGTTCGGCCGCTTTTTCTCGGGGCTGGGCTACATGAACGAGCAGCATCAGCACGCCTGGGACTTCATCGACGCGCCGCTCGCGTATCAGGCGTTCCTCGGCGGGCAATACGGCAACGACGGTGTGCAGCTCAAGTGGGTCGCGCCGACCGAGCAGTTCCTCGAATTCGGCGCCGAAGCCGGCAACGGCGCCGGCTTCCCTGGCTCCGAGCGCGACAAGAACGGAGCCGGAAGCGTGGTCGTCTACGCGCATACCGGCGGCGACATCGGCGCGAGCCACAGCTGGCGCGCCGGACTGTCGTACCTGCAAACGCGCGCGCAGGACCGCGACTTCGAACAGACCGACCTCGCCGGCAACGACGCGCAGCTCGGCTTCAACGGCACCAGCCACGTGGCGATCGCCGACTTCGTCTGGAAATACGCTCCCAACGGCAACGCCCAGTACACGAACTTCAAGCTGCAGGGCGAATATTTCTGGCGGCGCGAGCGCGGCGACTTGACCTACGACCGCGACGGTGCGCTCGGCCTGACGCGGACCGCCGACTACCGTTCGTCGCAAAGCGGCTGGTATCTCCAGGGCGTCTACCAGTTCATGCCGTATTGGCGCGTGGGTCTGCGCTACGACCGCCTCGATCCCGGACACGCCGACTACGGCGCCAACGCCGCGTTCCTCGCGACGCCGTCATTCAATCCGCAGCGCACGTCGGTGATGTTCGATTACACCCCGTCGGAATTCACCCGCATCCGCCTGCAGCTTGCGCAGGACCGGACGCGCCCGGGTGTGACCGACAACGAATTATTCCTGCAGTACATCCTGACCCTGGGCGCGCACGGCGCCCATCGTTACTAGGAGCAGTCATGAAGTCATTTGTGCAATCTGCCCTGCTGATGGTGATCGCGGCGTGGGCGATTCCCGCCTCGGCGGCGCTGAACGTGTTTGCGACGGTTCCCGAATGGGGAGCGCTCGCCGCGGAGCTCGGCGGCGACAAGGTCAACGTCTACACCGCGACCAACGCGTTGCAGGACCCGCATCATGTCGAAGCCAAGCCGAGCCTGATCGCGCGAGCTCGGGCCGCGGATCTGGTCGTCGCGACCGGCGCCGAGCTCGAAATCGGCTGGGTTCCGCTGGTGCTGCAACAGGCCGGCAATCCGAAGGTCCAGCCGGGGCAACCGGGCTACTTCGAGGCCGCGCCGTTCGTCACGCTGCTCGACAAGCCGGCGCGCCTCGATCGCGCCGAGGGCGACGTGCACGCGGCGGGCGATCCGCACATCCAGACCGACCCGCGCAACATCGCGCGCGTCGCCGCCCCGCTGTCGACGAAGCTCGCGCAGCTCGATCCGGCGAACGCCGCGTTCTATCAGGCGCGGTACAAGTCGTTCAACGAGCGGTGGACCGCAGCGATCGCGCGCTGGGACAATGAAGCGGCGCCGCTCAAGGGCGTCGCGGTGCTGGTGCAGCACAAGGCATTCACCTATCTGATCGCATGGCTCGGCCTGAAGGAAGTCGCGGCGCTCGAGCCCAAGCCCGGGATCGAGCCGACCACCGCGCATCTGTCCGAAGTCCTGGCGCTGACGCAGCGCCAGCCGGTCAAGATGGTGTTGCGGGCCGCGTATCAAAGCGACCGCGCGTCGCAATGGATCGCCGAGCGCGCGAAGATCAACGCGGTCGCGTTGCCGTTCACAGTCGGCGGCGACGACGCCGCCAAGGATCTGTTCGGGCTGTTCGACGATACGATCCAGCGTCTGCTCAAGGGGGCGCAGTGAATCTCGGCGCCATCGAGTTGTCGATCCTGCTGCCGGCACTGGCCGCCGGCCTGCTGGTGACCGCGACCCACGTGCCGCTGGGCATGCAGGTGCTCGCCCGCGGCATCGTGTTCATCGATCTGGCGATCGCGCAGATCGCCGGCTGCGGCGTCGTGCTCGCCGACCGTTTCGGCTTCGAGGCCGAAGGCATCGCGGTGCAGGTCGCCGCGCTGGCCGCGGC
>DATASF010000139.1:0-11025 GCA_036269335.1 Casimicrobiaceae bacterium | reverse complement strand
AGTTACGGTCCGCGCGAGCAGGGGCGCTATGCCCGGGAATTCTTTACCGTGGTCAAGACCGCCTACACGCTGCCGTAATCGGGGCCTCGGTCGGCCGCTTGCGTCGATGGCGGCCGGGTGTCGACAATTCTTACGACTGCTGGACCTAATTCTCGGCCTTCTGCGCTAAACGATTGTAATCACTTGCAATCGCGATCGTCGGTACGGTTGTTGCGTACAACCTGTCAGCAGGCACTGTTACTGACGGAGAGCCCATGATCGTATTAATCAAGTCGGCCATCGCAAAGGCATGGCGGATCGCAATGCCGGTCGCTGCGTTGGCCACATGGGCCGCCCCAGCGGTTGGCGGCGCACCCGTCCGCGAGGTGCCCGAGCCTGCGACGCTCCTCCTGCTCGCGGTGGGCCTGGTCGTACTTTGGTGGGGCTTGAAGAAGCGCAAGCCCTGACCGGTTCGGCGCCGAGCCGCCGCGCTTCAGCGACCGACCATCGCCAGTACGTCGGCCTTGAGGAAGCGCTCGACGACCAGCATGAATCCGATCGACGGAATCAGCAGCAGCAGCGCCGTGATCGACGCAATCTGGTAATTGCCGCCCATGCTGGCGTTGAACATCAGCAGCGGCAGGGTAGTCACGTCCGGGACGCCGACGAAATAGGTGCCGGTAAATTCGTCCAGCGATTCGAGAAACACGAAAATCGCGCTGGCGATCAGTCCGGGCGCTGCGATCGGAAGTGTGACCGTGCGAAAGCAGGTCCAGGCCGAAGCCCCGAGGTTGCGCGCCGCCTCCTCGAGCGAAACGTCGACCGACGCGAACGCCGCCGAGGCAATCCACACGGCAAGGACCAGTCCGTGCGAGGCGTGCACGAGCACGACGCCGAGGATCGTGCCGTTAAGGCCGATCTCATAGAACACCTGCGCGATGTTGACGTAGACCGGCAGGTTGGGCACCGCCTGCGGCAGCAGGAACGCCAGCAGGATCGCGCTTCGCCAAGGCAGCTTCAGGCGCGCCAGCGCATAGCCTGCCGGCACGGCAACGGCTAGGCTGAGAAAGACCGTCAGCACAGCGATCCATATGCTGGTGCCGAGCGAGGCCAGCGCGTTGCCGCGGGGCTGGAACACCCGGTACCAGAACGTCAGCCCGTACTCGAGCGGAAGCTTGCTCGGAAAGTACCATCGTTCGGCGAACGCCCAAAGGAACAGATTGAGCAGCGGTCCGAAAATCGCGAACGCGAACAGCGCCAGCAGCACCGCGCGCAGCAGGGCCCGCAGCGGCGAAGGGAACGTCATCGCAGTCACGCCGCCGCTCATGCGACTGCCTCGATCTTCTTCGATGCGTGCCGCAAGTAGAACCAGGCCCCGCCCGCGGCCAGCACGAGCGACAAAAGGCACAAGGCGTTGGCGACCGGATAATCGGCAAAGGTATTGATCCGGTAGGCGACGTCGACGGTAACCATCGTCGGTGAATTCGGATTGATCATCAGCGGTACCGAAAGCACCGAAAGCATCGTCACGAACGAAAGGACCAGTCCGACCAGCAAGGTGCCGCGTACCTGCGGCAGCACGATGTCGAGCAGCACGCGCAGCCGCCGCGCGCCGAGGTTGCGCGCCGCCTCGATATGCTGCGGCTCGAGCGACGCCATCGCGCCGGCCAGCAGCAGAGTCACGAACGGCGCCTGCTTCCAGACGAAGGCAACGACGATGCCGCGCCAGTCGAGCAGGCTTTGCGCCGACAGGGGCTCGATCAGGCCGGTGCCGATCAGCACGTGGTTCAGCATGCCGTTCTTGGCCAGAAACGTGCGCATCACCTGTCCGGCGACGACGAACGGGATGAACAGCGGCCAGCGATAGAGCCAGCGAAGCAGCGCGACCGCGCGCGGATTTTCACCCAGCGTCAGGTAGCCCGCGATCGCGATCGACACGAGCCCGATCAGCACCGTCGACAGCAGCACGATCGCCAGGGTGAAGAGCAGATCGGTCGTGTAGAGGTCGAAGGCCTTGCTGAAATGCTCGAGGGTGAAGGCGCCGCCGGCCCTGGCCCGGAACGCGACGACCGCCGACATCGCCAGCGGCGCGATGAAGAATACGCCCACCACGGCGAGCGCCGGCGCGGCCAGCGCCAAGCCGTGCCAGCGCGGCGCCGGTGCGTGGCCGTTCATCGCGCGCCGCTTTATTGAATCGGGCAGCTACTTCAGGACGACCCGTTCGTAGCCTTCGACGATTTCCTTGAAGTAGGGCGACAACGGAAAAGGACGGCCATACTTGGCCAGATCCTGCGGCGAGACGTCGGTGAACAGCTTGTTCCACGCCGCCTGATCGAGCTTGGGCTGGACGTACTGCGGATCGATGCCCGGATACCAGTTGAACTGCTTGATGATGCCGTCGGCCTGGACTTCGGGGCTTTCCGCGAGCTCGATGAACTTCTTGGCGAGCTGCGCATGCGCCGCCTTCGCGGGAATCACGTAATACATCGGCTGCCCTGGAAGTCCCGGGGACGGCAGCGCCAGCTTCATCTTGGGACTCATCCGCCCGTCGGCCTGCCATGTGTAGAACATGTCGACCCAGACGGGACCCATCGCGATCTCGCCGCGGTTCAGCATGTCCAGCGTGCCGGCGTTGCCCGGCGTCATCACGACGTACTGGTTGAAGTCCTTCAGCCCGGCCAGCGCCTTGTCGATCGCCGGTCCCGATGAGGCATCGAACGGGCCCTTTTCCAGCTTGTCGCCGATGCCGCTGTACGCCGACACCCAGCCGGTGACGAAGCCGACGCCCGACATCCCGCCCTTGACGCCGTTGTAGCCGAATTGTTTCGGGTTCTTTTTCACCCATTCGGTCAGTTCGGCGAACGATCTCGGCGGAGACTTCACAAGCTCGGGGTTGTAGGCGAACACGATCTGGCTGTGGAACATCGGCATCACATAGCCGTCGACGTTCGCGCCCAGCGCGTTCTTGGCCGTGTCGCGCGAGACAAGCTTGCCTGCGCTGATCTCGCTGCGATACGGCATCAGCAGCTTCTCGTTGACCATCGTCGCCGAGGCGAGCTGGTGGATCACCGCGACGTCGATATCCCAGTCGGCGTTGCCGGCCTTCTGCTGCGCCGACAGCTTCTCGTAGATTTTCTGCGACCCCGAATCGCCGGGGCCGGTCCCGACCGCGCGCACCTTGACCCCCGGGTTGGCCGCCTCGAACTTGGGCGCCAGATAGTTGTTGACGTAGTCGACCATGTTCTGGTCGCCCGCGGTGACGACGTTCAGCGTCGTTTGCGCGAACGCCGCGCCGGCGAAGGCAAGCGCGGAAGCGAGAGCAATCAGGCGAGATTTCATTTGCGTCCTCCTAGAATTTTGTTTCCGCGGCGGCTGCCGCAGCGGATGTCGCCGGCGCGAACCGCGCATCCGTCCGCGTCGCCGCAGCGGTGCAGTTACAGTTGGTCACGATACCCCAATTCCGTGCATCCGACACCGGTGCGCGCTTACGCCGCCGGAAGCATCACACCCGCGGCCGCCTTGTCCGCCTGCTCCGGCGGAAACACCAGCAGCGCGTCGCGCGGAACGACAACGTGGGCGGGGGCGCCTTCAGGCATGCGGTCCGGCGCATGGACCCACACGTCGCCGCCGGCGGTGCGCACGCGGTAACGATAGCCTTGCCCGACATACACGGCTTGCGCGATCGTGCCGGAGAGGACGAGGCTCCCATCGGCCAGCGCCGAGCCGGCGGCCTCCAGGCGGGCCGAGTCGCTGCGAAAATGCGCGCGCACGCGCCGGTCCGCTCGCCCCTCCACCGCCGGGATCAGCACGCCGTCGTCGCGCTGCGCGACATCGATCGCGTTGTCGGCTCCCATGAAGCCGGCGACGAACGCCGACGTCGGCCGATGAAAGATTTCCTCGGGTGCGCCGACTTGGACGATGCGCCCGGCGTCGATGACGGCGATCCGGTCGGACAGGGTCAATGCTTCCTCCCGGTCGTGCGTGACGTAGACCGCAGTGATGCCGATGCGCTGCTGCAGCGCGCGCAGCTCGTGGCGCAGCTCCAGCCGCACCTTGTAATCGAGGTTCGACATCGGTTCGTCGAGCAGCAGCAGTTGCGGATCGATCGCCAGAGCGCGACCGAGGGCGACGCGCTGGCGCTGGCCGCCGGACAGCTGTGTCACCGGCCTCGGCCCGAAGCCGTCGAGCTGCAACAGCTTCAGCATGTCGGCGACGCGGCTGGCAATCGCGGTCTTCGTCCACGCCCGCATGCGCAAACCATAAGCGATGTTGTCGGCGACGTTCATATGCGGCCACAGCGCATACGACTGGAACATCATCGCCGTCCCGCGCGCTTCGGGGGGCAGATGGGTGATGTCCTTGCCGCCGACGCGGATCGCCCCCGATTCCGGACGCACGAATCCCGCGATCGCGCGCAGCAAGGTCGTCTTTCCGCAACCGGAGCTGCCCAGAAGCGCGATCATCTCGCCACGCTCGACGCCCAAGCTGACGCAATCGAGCACGCGCGTCGCGCCGTACGAGACGGTCAGCGCTTCGATCGAAAGGTACGGCGAGTTTGCGTTCAAGGAGTCACCGCGATCACGCCGCGTCCGGCGCAGCATGGAATGCGCTCGCTATCGCGGTCGGAGGCACCGGCGATTGTGGCGTAATTGAAGGTGGGGTTCAAGGTGCAAACGTCCCGCTGGAACGGGAGTTGCATAGGCTTGGATATCTACGCTGATCGCGCGTCTTTCCGCCCGTTGAGCGACGGATCGCTCGGGGACGATGCGCCGATCGGGTGACGCGTTGCGTCGCAAAGCGCCGCGCCGTGTCGCCTTTGCCGCGCCCGGCAATGACGATGTCATGACAACGGGCGGTAACTGATGTCGCGTATGTGTTTTCGGCCGCGGCGACAAGCCGGCAGCAGGCGCCCGCGGCTCGACGATCGGGGGAATCGAAGCATGACGACGATGAACATTTTGCGCAGGATGTCGATCTGGGTGGCCGCGCTCGCGCTGATCGCGCCGTGCGCAACGGCCGCGGATTTCGTCTTCTCGATCACCGAGGGTGTCACTTACTATCAGACGAACCGCGAAATCCAGGCGCGATTCCAGCCATTGTCGGATCTGCTGGCGAAGGCGCTGAAGCGACCGGTGCGCATGGTCGTCGTCAGTCCCTACAACGAGCTGCGAGAAGGTCTTGCCAAGCAGGAATACGACTTGTCGTTCATCCATCCGGCGCATGTCTCGCTCGCCGCGATCAAGGCGGGCCAGTATCATTCGGTCGCATGGACGACCGGCTTCACCGACTACTCAGTGTTCCTCCTGATCAACAAGGATCAGCCTTACACCAAGCTCGACGACCTGAAAGGCCAGACCGTCGTCAGTCCCGATCCGGATTCGATCACCGCGGCCATGTTGCGGGCGATGCTGCGCGACCAGAAGTTCGGCTCGACCGACGTCAAGGTCATCACGACACGCTATCAGGACGCCGTGCCTTTTTACGTCGAGTACGGCTTTGCGCAAGCCGGCGCGACGGCGGCCAAGACGGTCGCCAAGTCGTGGACGTCCAAGGGCGGCAAGATCCTGCTGACCTCGCGCCCGACACCGATCAAGCAGTTCATCGCCTCGTCGAGGCTGTCCGCCGACGACGACGAAAAGGTGCGCACCGTGCTGACGACGCTGGGGCAAAGCGACGGCGGCAAGCACGCGCTCGCCACCCTCGGTTATCAGGGCTTCGTTCCCCCGAATCGCGACGACGAACTGAAGGCGATCGCCTGGCTCGGCCTGTGAGAGGGCGGGCCTCGGGGCCGCGGCCGGTGCACGGGATCGACGCAGCGCCGGCAACGCGACGCTGACGATGCCGGCTGGACGGACGAAGCGGCCCTACACGATCCGCTCATCTCCTGCGCACGGCCGCGGCGCCTTCGCGACCCGGACGATAAGAAAAGGGGCCCGCATCGTCGAGTACCGCGGCGCCCGCTCGAGCTGGGATGTGGCTTGCGAGCGTCCTCCGAGCGATCCTTCCGACCCCTATCACACGCTGTTGTTCGAGCTCTCGGATGGCAGCGTGATCGACGCCGGCGCGCGCGGCAACGCGGCGCGCTGGATCAACCATGGCTGCGAGCCGAACTGCGAAGCGATCGAATACGACGACGGCCGCGTGTTCATTCACGCGCGGCGCACGATACGCGCCGGGGAAGAGCTGACCTACGACTACCGCTTGAGCTTCGTCGGTCCGATCAGCCGGCGGGCGCGCGAAGCCTTGCGCTGCCATTGCGGCGCCAAGCGCTGCCGCGGCACACTGCTGCTGAAGCCACCGGCCAGACCGAAGCCCCGCGCGCGGCGACGCTGACCGCGGCGGGCTAGTGCTTGGCCAGCTCCAGCTTGCCGATCTGGTTGCGATGCACTTCGTCGGGTCCGTCAGCCAGGCGCAAGGTGCGGGCATGGGCATACGCCTGCGCAAGCCCGAAGTCGTCGCAGACGCCGGCCGCCCCGTGCGCCTGGATCGCCCAATCGAGTATCGTGCAGGCCATCGCGGGCGCCGCGACCTTGATCATCGCGATCTCGGCCCTGGCGGCCTTGTTCCCCACCGTGTCCATCATATAGGCGGCCTTGAGCGTCAGCAGGCGCGCCTGGTCGATCATGATGCGCGACTCCGCGATCCGCTCCAGCGTGACCGTGCGATCGGCCACCGGCTTGCCGAAGGTCGTCCGCGACTTGACCCGGACGCACATCTTTTCCAGCGCGCGCTCCGCCAGCCCGATCACGCGCATGCAATGATGGATGCGGCCCGGTCCCAGCCGCCCCTGCGCGATCTCGAATCCCCTGCCCTCGCCCAGCAACATGTTGGACCGGGGAACGCGCACGTTGTCGAAATCGATTTCCATGTGGCCGTGCGGTGCGTCGTCATAACCGAACACCGGCAGATGCCGCAGGATGTTCACGCCGGGCGTATCGCGCGGCACAAGCAGCATCGACTGCTGCGCGTGACGCGGCGCACTCGGATCGCTTTTGCCCATCACGATAAGGATGCGGCAGCGCGGATCGCCCGCGCCCGACGACCACCATTTGCGCCCGTTGACGACGTAGTGGTCGCCGTCGCGCGCGATCGAGCTTTTTATGTTGGTCGCGTCCGACGATGCGACGTCGGGCTCGGTCATGCAGAATGCCGAACGGATGGTCCCCGCGAGCAGCGGCTCGAGCCATTGCGTCTTCTGCGCTGGCGTCCCGTAGCGCTCGAGCACCTCCATGTTGCCGGTGTCGGGGGCCGAGCAATTGAAGACTTCGGGCGCCCAGAGCACGCGACCCATGATTTCACACAGCGGGGCGTACTCGGTGTTGGTCAGCCCGGCGCCGCGAGCCGACGCCGGAAGAAACAGATTCCATAAGCCGGCGGATCTCGCCGCCGCCTTGAGCTCCTCGACCAGCTGCGTAGGCTGCCAGCGATCGCCCGCCGCCACTTCCTGGTAATAGCGCTGCTCGTTCGGATAGACGAACTCGTCGAAAAATGCGTTGAGGCGGCCCTGCCACTGCACAACCGCCGGCGAGTAATCGAAATCCATCGTCATCCTTTCGGGGCGTCGATCTCTCGGCGCTTCAATCGCGGCGCGCGTCCCGCCCGCGGCTCCGCTCGACCTGCTTCCACGCGAGCTCGGCCAGCGGCCTGGCACGCCGACCGGCCTCCAGCGCCTGCTCGCTCGCGGCGTTGCCGGCCAACGCGCGGCTCAGAACGCCCTGAAGTATGCCCGCCATGCGAAACATGTTGTACGCCATGTAGAAGTCCCAGGCTTGTTCGTCCGGTTGCTCGAGCTCCGGATTGTCGCGCAGATACATCGCCACGTATTCGTCCTCGGTGGGAATCCCGAGTGCTGCGAAATCGCAGCCGCGCAAGCCGCGAAATTCGTCCGGCGCGAGCCGCCAGGCCATCAGGTGATAGGCGAAGTCGGCCAGCGGATCGCCCAGCGTGGAGAGCTCCCAGTCGAGCACCGCCAGCACCCTGGGCTCGTGCTTGTCGAAGATCACGTTGTCCAGGCGAAAGTCGCCATGGACCAGCGCGGTTCGCTCGCCCGCCGGGATATGCCGCGGCAGCCATTCGATCAGCCGATCCATCGCATCGATGGATTCGGTGGCCGAGGCCTGGTATTGGCGGCTCCAGCGGTCGATCTGCCGCGCGAGGTAATTGCCGGGGCGGCCGTAATCGGCGAGGCCGATCGCAGTGAAGTCGACGCGGTGCAATGCGGCGATGACCCGGTTCAACTCGGCGTAAATCGTCCGTCGTTCTTCCGGCGCCACTTCCGGCAGCAGCGGATCCCAGAAGATCCGGCCATCGACGAAATCCATCAGATAGAAAGGCGTGCCGATCACCGTCTGGTCCATGCACAGGCAATGCGTGCGCGCGACCGGCACCGCGCTCCCGGCGAGCGCACTTATCACCCGATATTCGCGATCGATCGCATGCGCCGAGGGCAACAGCTTGCCCGGCGGCTTGCGACGCAGCACATAGGACTTTCCGCCGGCGGTGAGCCTGTAGGTCGGGTTCGATTGTCCGCCCTTGAACTGTTCGACCTCGAGAGGGCCGGCAAAGCCCGGCACGTTGGCGTCGAGATAGCGCTCGAGCGCAGCGACATCGAAGCGAAGCGCGTCGGCGACCGGCCGCGTGCCTGCGAACTGGCGGTAATCGCTCATCTGGCCCGCGCGTCGCTGGAATGCTCTAGATCGCAGTGACGCCGCCGTCGACCGCGACGATCTGGCCGGTGATGAACGCGCCGGCCTCGGAGGCCAGCAGCACGGTCAGACCCTTAAGGTCTTCGGGACCGCCGACCCGTTTCAGCGGCGCCTTTGCCGCGACCGCCTCGCCCATCATCTCCATCACGCCCTTGGTCATCTTGGTCGGAAAGAAACCGGGTGCGATCGCGTTGACGTTGATGTTGTACTGCGCCCATTCGGCCGCGAGCGAACGCGTGAAATTGACCACACCGCCCTTGGTCGTGTTGTACGCCAGGGTCGCCGGCCGGCCGGGATCGCCGCCCCCGACGAGTCCGAGGATCGATGCGATGTTGATGATCTTGCCTTGCCGGCGAGGCAGCATCGACCGGCGGCCGACTTCCTGGCAGACGACGAACATCGAGGTCAGATTGAGATCGACGACCTTCTGCCAGGCCTCGAGCGGATGGTCGATCGTCGCCGCGCCCCAGGTGGTTCCAGCGTTGTTGACCAGCACGTCAATCGGGCCGAGCGCGGCGATCGCCCGCTCGATAACCGGGCCGATCGCGGCCGGCTTCGACAGGTCGGCGACCAGCGTAAGGACCTCGGTGTCCCATTGCTTGCGCAACTCGGCGGCGGCCACGTCGAGCTCGTCCCCTTTGCGCGCGACCAGCGCGATCCTCGCGCCCATTTCCGCCAGCGCCTCGGCCATCTGCAATCCCAGCCCGCGCGAACCCCCGGTGATCAGTGCCGCCTTGCCGGTCAGATCGAATCGTTGCTTGACGCTCATCGCGCTCCCCGCCGCATGGTTTTGTCCTCGTCACGCGCGCCAGCGCCATTCGTTGCCAGCGTGCCGGGCGCCGCCGCCGCACTGCAGGTTAACATTGTCCACCACCGCGTTATCGACCGCGACGCCCACACGTTCCGCGCCGCCTCCCGGCCCGCTTGATCCGCCCGGCCACGCGGCGTATGGTCGCAGCATGGTGGCGACCGCGAGTGCGCGTCGCGCGAGAAGCGCCTCGTCAATGTCGACAGGCGCTCAACGACTGAAGGAACGACGATGAAAACGGTGATGGCATCGATCGTCACATTGATAGCCGCCGGAGGCATGCTGACGGCGAGCGCGGCCGAGCTCAAGAACGAGGTCAAGGTCGAGATTCAAAGCGCCGGCCTTCATGCCGATATGGCGCCGGGCACCTATGTCTGCGCGGAAGGCCATCTGCATATCAAGGGCACCGTGCAGAACCTCACCGAGGCGCCTGTCGGTCCGGTGAAGGTCGCCGGCAAGGTGTTCGACGCCAACGGGAAGGTTCTTGGAACCGCGACTGCGTCGACCAAGCGTCCGGTGCTCAACCCCAACGACACGGCGGACGTCAATCTGGAATTCCTCACCGTAACCGGCCCGCTGATCAAGCAGGTGAAGAACCAGACGCTCGAGGTCGTCGCCGTGGGCGCCAAGCCCTAGCCCGGTCGCCTGCACCGAGGGGCGCCGGTCTCGCCGGTCACAGCGATGAGACAGGTCCTGACTCCGTTCGACCATGCTGCGACCACCGCCGATGCAATAGCCTCGACGCAACGCTGGCTCGAGCGAGCGGTCATCGGGCTCAACCTCTGCCCGTTCGCCAAGGCTGTTTACGTCAAGCGGCAGATTCGTTATGCGGTCACCGCCGCGACGACGGCGACAGGCTTGCTCGCGGAATTGAGGCACGAGGTCGAACTGCTCGACCAAGCGGATCCGGAAGAGGTCGACACCACCCTGCTTATCCATCCGCGGGCGCTGACCGACTTCATCGACTATCACCTGTTCCTGAAGCAGGCCGATGCCGCGATCCGGGACCTCGGGCAGGAAGGTAGCCTGCAGATCGCGAGCTTCCACCCGGCCTACCAGTTCGCCGACGGTGCGCCCGACGACATCGCGAACTTCACCAACCGCTCACCGCATCCGATGCTGCATCTGCTGCGCGAGGCCAGCATCGATCGCGCCGTGGCGGCGTTTCCCGATGCCGCCACGATATACGAGCGGAATATCGAGACGCTGCGCCGACTCGGTCACGACGGATGGCGCCAGTTGTGGGCGCCCGGCCACGCTTGAAGCTGGCGGCGCTGGTTCGCGCGCCCGCTTCCCGGAACCCGCGCGTCAAGGCTTGTCGACGATATCCTTCTTAAGCCCGCCGATAGCACCCAGAACCTCGTCCTTTTCCCTGGCCGGAACGGTGAACTTGTCGAGCGTCGCGACCAGCAGCTTGACCGACGCATCCCAGTCCTGGCTGGTGATACCGAGACCGGCATGGGCGGTCTTCATGTCGCGTCCCGTATAGACGCACGGTCCGCCGGTCGCGGCGCACAATTGATCGACGATCAG
>DATASF010000138.1:0-21678 GCA_036269335.1 Casimicrobiaceae bacterium | reverse complement strand
AGGAAGCGATAGATGCGGCCCATCCAGTCGGCGTCGCGCTGGGCCAGGTAGTCGTTGACGGTGACGATATGCACGCCGTTGCCGGTCAGCGCGTTCAGATAGGCGGGCAGGGTCGCGACCAGCGTCTTGCCTTCGCCGGTGCGCATTTCGGCGATCTTGCCGTAGTAAAGCGCCATCCCGCCGAGCATCTGCACGTCGAAGTGACGCATTTGCAGCGTCCGCTTTCCGGCTTCGCGCACGACGGCGAATGCCTCGGGCAGCACCGAATCGAGCTCCTCGCCGTTGGCTACCCGCTCCTTCAAGGTCGCGGTCATCGCCTTGAGCTCGGCGTCGGACTTGGCCGTCATCGCCGGCTCGAATGCGTTGATCTTCTGCAGCGCCTGGCTGTACTGCTTGAGCAGGCGCTCGTTGCGGCTGCCGAAGATCTTGGTGAGGATGTTGGAGATCATAGGGTTCTAGTGACGCGGGACCTTGTCCATTTACCACCATGGGCACGGCGCACCCAAAAAACAAGGGGTGAGGACTTCCTCACCCCTTCCGTTTCGCCCGCCGACCTCGCGTCGGCCGGAGAGCGCCGGCGGTTAGCGCGACTTCAGCCGCTGGCCTGCAGAAAACGCGCCGGGTTCTGCGGCACGCCGTTTAAGCGTACCTCGAAATGCAAATGCGGACCGGTCGATCGGCCGGTCGTGCCGACCTTCGCGATCAGCTGGCCCCGCATGACGAAGTCGCCTTCGTTGACCAGCAGGACCGAGCAATGCGCGTACCGGCTGACCAGTCCGTTGCCGTGATCGATTTCGATCATTTTACCATAGGCCGGATGCACGTCCGCGAAGACGACCTTGCCGCTCGCGGCGGCGTCGATCGGCGTGCCGACGTCGGCCGGAAAATCGATGCCTTCGTGGAAACTCTGCTGCCCGGTGAACGGGTCGAGGCGCCAGCCGAAGTTGGACGAGAACCAGGCATCCTCGATCGGCTTCAGGGTCGGCAGAAACTTCTTGTTGGCCGAATCGCTCACCAGCAGCGCCTCGAGCACGCCCAGCTGATCGGAGCGCTGGTCGACTTGCTGCGCGAGCTGCGCCAGCATCGCGTTGAATTCGTCGACCGACAGGTTTCGATGCAAGGTCGGCGCGGGGCCGCCGCGTCCCGGCGTCACCCCCGGCTGCAGGACACCCGGCAGCTCCTGCGGCTTCAAACCCGCGAGCTTGGCCAGCCGCTCGCCCAGCCAGTCGAGGCGCAGCATCTGCGCCTGCAGGTCGCCGAGCTTGACCGCCATCGCGTTCAGGTGGCCCTGGACGACTTCCTGGGTTTTCTGCGCCTCTTCGCGCTGGTCGGCCAGCAGGATCGCCTGCAACAGCGGATGATTGATCGACGCGGCGTAGCGCAGCGTGATGTAGTTGAACAACAGCGTGAACGACAGGAAAAGCGCGAGGAGGCCGAATCCGCCGGCGGTCCAGTGTCGCCAGTCGAGACTCAAGGTGCGGGCCCGCGCGGTCGCGCCGGAAACCAGGATAATGTTCAAACTGGATCTCCCTGCAATGGTCGGCGCGCGAGGCAGCGTCCGGCTTCTGGCGAATATGCTAACGTCATGCGGCTCCTAGGGCAAGTACTGGAAACCGAAGCCGCGCTGGCCGATCTCCAGCGCCGCCGGGAGCGCGAGCTCCGCTTGCAACTACGATTGCGCCGGGCGCTGCCGCCCGCGCTTGCCACCCACGTCAGTGTCGCCGATGCACGGTCCCCGGAGCTCGAGCTTGTAGCGGCCAGCGGGGCCGCGGCGGCGCTGCTGCGCCAACGCGCGCCCGATGTGCTGCACAAACTCGTCGGGGAGGGGTGGGAATTTACTGGAATAAGGGTACGGGTGCAAGCCCGCCCGGCAGCGGTCGAACCGCCAAAACTCCCTAAGAAACAATTGGATGAAGCAGCGGCGACGACACTTCGGGCCTTGGCCTTCCGGTTGGGCGACGCGCCGCTCGCCCAGGCGCTGCAGCGCCTCGCACGCCATTCGCCCCGTCGCGCGCGATCAGACGACGACGACCAGCCGCTCGAAAGCGTAAAAGATCAGGATGCCCAGCAGTAGCAAGATCGTGTATTGGACGACGCGCCAGATGAAGCGCAAATAGCGCTTGTCGCGCTTGAACAGGTAGGCCGCCCCGGCCCCGGCAATCGCCGCGAGCGCCAGGAACAGCAGCATCCGCACCAGAAGCAAGGGATTCCTTAAAGAGGAACGCGCCGGATCATCCCGCCGGGCGCGGGGTAGTGCTTCCCCTCAACCTGCTCGACGGGTATCGGACTAAACCGGCTGCGCCAGCTGCCAGCCCTGGAACGCGCGCGGCACGTCGGCTTGCGCGTCGAACGTCACGATCTCCCAGGCCTCGGGACGATCGAGCAGCGCGCGCGACAGCGCGTTGTTCAGCGCGTGGCCTGACTTGTGCGCCGTGTAGCGCCCGATCAGCGGATGGCCGAGCAGGTACAGGTCGCCGATCGCATCGAGGACCTTGTGCTTGGCGAACTCGTTGTCGTAGCGCAGGCCCTCGCTGTTCAGGACGCGCGTTTCGTCGAGCACGATCGCGTTCTGCATACTGCCGCCCTGGATCAGCCCTGCGGCGCGCAGTGCCTCCACGTCCTGCATGAAGCCGAAAGTGCGGGCGCGGCTGACTTCCTTGGTGTACGAATTCTCGGCGAAATCGATGATCACGTGCCGGTTCTCCGAACCGAACACGGGGTGCGGGAAGTCGATCGTGAAGTCGAGCACGAAACCGTGATGCGGCTCGAAGCGCGCCCACTTGTCGCCGTCGCGTGCTTCGACCGGCATCTTGATGCGCAAATAACGCTTGTCCGCCTCCTGCTCGACAATGCCCGCGGACTGCAGCAGGAAGACGAACGGGGCGGCGCTGCCGTCCATGATGGGCAATTCGGGACCGGCGACGTCGACGTGGACATTGTCGATGCCGAGTCCGGCCAGCGCGGACATCAGGTGCTCGACGGTCGACACGCTGGCGCCATCCTTGGACAGCGACGACGACAGTCGCGTGTCGCCGACGTTACGGGCGTCGCCTGGGATCGCCGCGGAACCAGGCAGGTCGACTCGATGAAACACGATCCCGCTGTCGGCATGCGCGGGACGCAGCGTCAATTCGACACGCGCGCCGGTGTGCAGGCCGACGCCGGTCGTCTTGATCTTGGATTTGAGCGTGCGTTGTTTCATCATCGATGTCCCCTTTTCGGACCGGGCGGCGATTCACCAGCCGGCTCAAGGAGTTAGCAAGCGATTGTAGCATATACAAGCAGGCGGCGTTCTGCCTCCGATCCCGATGCTCCGCCGTCGGTTTCGCGGTAAGCCTCGTCGGCGACCTGGGCGCGCGACTAGTCCGCCTGCTTGCGCAAAAACGCCGGAATGTCCGAAGCATCGAACGCCGATGCGCCCGCGGCTGGCGACGGCGTGCGTCCGCGCCGGATGACCGCCGGCGTCTTGTCCAGCGTGTCGTAGTCGACGGTCTCGATCGACATGCCGACGCCGTCGGTCCCGGTACGCTCCACCACGTGCTCGACGACTTCGAGCCGCGGCTGCCGGCTGCGCGCGGTGGCGCCGCCCAGGCCGGTGGCAATCATCGTCACGCGCAGCTCGTCCTTCATCGCCTCGTCGATCACGGTGCCGACGATCACCATCGCATCGTCCGCGGTGAACGATTTGATTGTGTTCATCACCTCGTGATATTCCTTCATCTTGAGGCCGGCCGACGCGGTGATGTTCACCAGCACGCCGCGGGCGCCCGCGAGGTTGATCTCCTCGAGCAACGGACTCGCGACGGCACGCTCGGCGGCCAGCCGCGCGCGGTCGGGCCCGCCGACCTTGGCCGAGCCCATCATCGCCATGCCGACTTCCGACATCACGGTGCGCACGTCGGCAAAGTCGACGTTGACCAGGCCCGGATTGTTGATCACCTCGGCGATCCCGGCGACCGCGCTGTGCAGCACGTCGTTGGCGGCCGCGTAGGCATCGAGCACCGACACGTCTTCGCCGAGCACCTGCATCAGCTTGTCGTTCGGGATGATGATCAGCGAGTCGACGGTCTTCTTGAGCTCCTCGATGCCGGTTTCGGCCACTCGCTGTCGCTTGCCCTCGAACTGGAACGGGCGCGTCACGACCGCGACGGTCAGGATGCCGCGGTCCTTGGCGACCTGCGCGACGATGGGCGCCGCACCGGTGCCGGTCCCGCCGCCCATGCCGGCGGTGATGAACAGCATGTCGGCGCCGTCGATCATTTCGCCGATGCGGTCCTTGTCCTCCATCGCCGCGTCGCGGCCGATCTCCGGCCGTGCCCCGGCACCGAGACCACGGGTCAGATTGCTGCCGAGCTGGAGCTGGACGCGGGCAGTCGAGCGCTTCAATGCCTGCGCATCGGTGTTGGCCGCGATGAACTCGACGCCTTGCAGCCCGCGTTCGATCATGTGCTCGATGGCGTTGCCCCCGCAGCCGCCGACGCCGATGACCTTGATGACGGCTTCCTGCGGATTCTGGTCGATGATTTCAAACATGATGTGCTCCTCTCTCCTGTCTAATTGCTTCAAACGATTGACCTGCTGTTGCGTTGCTCAAAAATTCGCCTTGAACCATAGCTTCATCCGTTCTCCGACGTTGCCCAATCCCTTGGTCTGGCCGCGCGCGATTTCCGCGCGCAGAAAATGTTCGCGTCCGTCGAGCAAGAGGCCGACGGCGGTCGCGTAGCGCGGGCTTCTGATCACGTCGGCCAGGCCGCCGACGTACGCCGGCACGCCGACGCGCACCGGCAGGTGAAAGACTTCCTCGCCGAGCTCGACCATCCCCTGCAGCAGCGCCGAGCCGCCGGTCAGCACGATCCCCGACGAAAGCATTTCCTCGAGGCCGCTCCTGCGCAGCTCGGACTGCGCCAGCGTGTAGAGCTCCTCGATGCGCGGCTCGATCACCTCGGCCAGCGTCTGCCGGGACAGCTTGCGCGGACCGCGCTCGCCGACGCCGGGCACTTCGATGATGTCGCCCGGATCGGCCAGCTGGCGCAGGGCGCAGCCGTGGCGCAGCTTCAGCTCCTCGGCCTCCTTGGTTGGCGTGCGCAAGGTCATCGCGATGTCATTGGTCACCTGGTCGCCGGCGATCGGAATGACCGCCGTGTGGCGGATCGCGCCCCCGGTGAACACGGCGAGGTCGGTCGTGCCACCGCCGATATCCATCACGCACACGCCCAGGTCCTTTTCGTCCTCGTTGAGCACCGCCAGCGCGGAGGCGAGCGGCTGCAGCATCACGTCGTTGACCTTGAGCCCGCAGCGGCGAACGCACTTGGTGATGTTCTCGACCGCCGATACCGCGCCGGTGACGATGTGCACCTTCACCTCGAGCCGCACGCCGCTCATGCCCAGCGGCTCGCGCACGTCCTCCTGCCCGTCGACGATGAATTCCTGGGGCAGGATGTGCAGCACCTGCTGGTCGTTCGGTATCGCGATCGCCTTCGCCGTCTCGATGACGCGGTCGATGTCGGCCTGCGTGACTTCCTTTTCCTTGATCGCGACCATGCCGCTGGAGTTGAGGCTTCGTATGTGGCTGCCTGCGATGCCGGTGTAGACCTCGGTGATCGCGCAGTCCGCCATCAGCTCCGCTTCCTCGAGCACGCGCTGGATCGAGGCCATCGTCGCTTCGATGTTGACGACGACGCCCTTCTTCAGCCCCCGCGCCGGCTGCGTACCCAGGCCGATGATGTTCAGGCGCTTGTCGGCGGTGACCTCGGCGACGATCGCGACGATCTTCGACGTCCCGATATCGAGCGCGACGATGAGGTTCTTGCTGTCCTTGACCATGTTGTTCTATCCCCGGGCAGCTTTTCTGGGCGATCGATCGCCGGCGCCGGACACGCGCGCGGCGAATCCGTTGCGATAGCGAAGGTCGGCGTAATCGATGCGCGCACCGCCGCGCGAAAGCGGGTCCAGCGTCTGGCGGTGGTAGGCGACGAACCGCGCCAGGCGCTCGCCCGGATCGGTGCGCCCCAGCTCTATCGTCAGCGGCGGGCTGCCGGTCACGACCAGCTGCCAGCCGCCGCGAGGCGAGCGGCGGATCGCGTTGACCGCGCGCCCAGTCGGCCCAAGCGCCACGACGAAGGCGCGGTATTGCGCGGCGACTTCCGCGGCCGAGCCTTCGGGCCCGGTGAACTGCGGCAGGTCGCCGTCGAAGTCCGCGCTGAAGACGTCGCCTTCGGTGTCGATAAGCGACGCGTCGTTCCAGCGGGCCAGCGGCTGGTGCTCGCTGACCTCGACCTCGAGCCGGTCCGGCCACTGGCGGCGCAGCGCGACGCCGCGCACCCACGGCACGCGCTGCAGCGACGCGCGCGCATCGGCCAGGCGCATCGTGAAGAACGTTCCCCTGACCTCCTCGCGCAGCACCGCTTCCAGGTGCGCGGGATTGGCGCGCTGCAAAGGGCCGTCGATGACGACCTTGTGAATCGCGAATACCGGCTGGCGCACGGCCCACGCGACCGCGCCCCACGCCAGCATCGTCGCCGCCGCAAAGGCGAGCACGAGCGCGATGCCGTTGAGCTGGCGCGGGTTATCCCACATGCGCGCCTCGCAGGATCTGGACGCAGAGCTCGGGGAAATCCATGCCGGCCTGACGCGCCGCTATCGGCACCAGGCTGTGACCGGTCATGCCGGGTGAGGTGTTGACCTCGAGGAATGTCCATTCGCCGTCCGGCCGGAGGATCAGGTCGAGCCGCCCCCATCCGGTGCAGCCGATGACGTCGAACGCCTCCATCGATTGCGCCTGGATCGCGCTCTCGACTTCGGCGTCGATGCCGCACGGACAGAAATACTTGGTCTCGTCGGAAAAATACTTGTTGTGATAGTCGTAGTTGCCCTGCGGCGCTTCGATGCGGATCAGCGGCAGCGCGCGCTCGCCGAGAACGCCGACCGTCAGCTCGATGCCGGCGACGAACTCCTCGACGATCACCAGATCGTCGTGCTCGGCGGCGGCGCGATAGGCGAGCGCCATTTCGTCGTGGTCCACCTTGGCGACCTTGCTGATCCCTATCGTCGAGCCCTCGCGTGCCGGCTTGACGATCAGCGGCAAGCCGAGCTCGGCGACGATCGCCCACCAGTCGGAGCCGGCGTCGACGATGCGATAGCGTGGCGTCGGAATCGCGCTCGCGGTCCAGACCAGCTTGGTGCGCCACTTGTCCATCGCCAGCGCCGACGCCATCACGCCGCTGCCTGTGTACGGAATGCCCAGCACTTCGAGCGCGCCCTGCACGGTGCCGTCTTCGCCGAAGCGGCCGTGCAGCGCGATGAACGTCCGGGCGAACCCGTCGCGCTTGAGTTCGTAGAGCGAGCGCTCGGCCGGATCGAATGGATGCGCGTCGACCCCGCGGCCCTTCAGCGCCGCGAGGACCGCGTTGCCGGATAGCAGCGAGATCTCGCGTTCAGAAGACGGGCCGCCCATAAGAACTGCGACCTTCCCGAACTCGCTCATCGGGCCTCCCCGATGATGCGAACTTCCTGCTCCAGATCGACGCCGGTTTCGCGCCGGACGACGGCGCGGACGTGCCCGATCAGCGCTTCGACGTCGGCTGCGGTCGCGAGCCCTTCCGCGTTGACGATGAAATTGGCGTGCTTTTCCGACACGCGCGCGCCGCCGATCGCAAATCCCTTGAGTCCGCAACTTTCGATCAGCCGCGCGGCATGATCGCCTTCCGGATTGCGGAACACCGATCCCGCGTTCGGCAGTCCGAGCGGCTGCGTCGCGATCCGTTGCGTCAGCAGCGCCTTGATCCGTCCGCGCGCATAGGCGCCGTTGCCGGGCGGAAAATCGAACCACGCCGCGGTGAACGCGATGTCGTCCGCGCCGCGCCGGCTGACAACGCTGCGGTAGCCGATGACGTACGCCTCGGGCGGGCGCCGCTCGAACCCGCCTTGCCGGGTCAGCACCTCGACCTCGGCGACGTCGCGCCAGGTCTCGCCGCCGTAGCAGCCGGCATTCATCGCCAGCGCGCCGCCGATCGTGCCGGGAATGCCGGAAAGGAATTCCGCATCGGCGCGGTCGTGCATCGCGGCGTAGCGCGAAACCTTCGGGCTCGCGACACCGGCCTCGGCGCGTATCCGGCTGCCGTCGAAGCCGAGCTCGTTCAGCGCCGCGTGCAGCAGCACGACGGTGCCGCGCACGCCGCCGTCGCGCACCAGGAGGTTGCTGCCGAGCCCGATGACGGTCACCGGCTCCTCGGCCGGAAGCTGGCGCACGAACGTCGCGAAGTCCTCGCGGTCGGCCGGAACGAACGCGACATCGGCGGCGCCGCCGCAGCGCCAGCTAGTGTGCCTGGACAGCGGCTCGTTGGCGCGCAGCTCGCCGCGCAGGCCCGGGAAGCGCAGCGGTTCGAGCATCATCATGTAGGCACCAGTTGGGCAGGCACGCCGCCGATCGATCCCGCGCCCATCGTCAGGACGACGTCGCCGTCCAGCGCGACCGCACGTATCGCCGCGGCCATGTCGGCGATGTCGTCGACGAACACCGGCTCGATCCGCCCGGCGACGCGCAAGGCGCGCGCCAGCGCCCGCCCGTCGGCCGCGACGATCGGCGGCTCGCCGGCCGGATAGACCTCGCCCAGCAACAGCACGTCGGCGCTCGCCAGCACGGCAACGAAGTCCTCGAACAGATCGCGCGTGCGCGTGTAGCGATGCGGCTGGAACGCGAGCACGACTCTGCGTCCGGGAAAGCTGCCGCGCACCGCGGCGATCGTCGCCGCCATTTCGGCCGGGTGGTGGCCGTAGTCGTCGATCAGCATGAATGTCCCGCCGTCCGCCAGCGCAACGTCTTCGTGGCGCTGGAAGCGGCGGTCCACCCCCTTGAATTCGTGCAGTGCCCTGGCGATCGCCGCGTCGGTCACACCGGTCGTGCGGCCGACCGCGATCGCGGCCAGCGCGTTCCTCACGTTGTGCACGCCGGCGAGGTTGAGCTCGACCGGCAGATCGGCGCCCCCGCCAGTGGCGACAAAGCGCATGCGCCCCGCGGCGTGCGCGACGTCGATCGCGCGCAGCTGAGCGTCGGGATCCAGACCATAGGTGACCGTCGGCTTGGCGATCGCGGGCAGGATGTCGCGCACATTCGCATCGTCGACGCAGAGCACCGCGACGCCGTAGAACGGCAGGCGCTGCACGAAATTGACGAACGCTTCCTTGAGCCGCGTGAAGTCCTGGCCGTAGGTATCCATGTGATCGGCGTCGATATTGGTCACGACGGCGACGACCGGCTGCAGAACAAGGAACGAGGCATCGGACTCGTCGGCCTCCGCCACCAGGAAGTCGCCTTTGCCCAGCCGCGCATTGACTCCGGCCGACAGCAGCCGGCCGCCGATGACGAACGTCGGATCGAGTCCGCCCTCGGCCAGCACGCTGGCGATCAGGCTGGTCGTCGTCGTCTTGCCGTGCGTGCCGGCGACGGCGATGCCTTGCTTCAGCCGCATCAGCTCGGCCAGCATCAGCGCGCGCGGAACGACCGGCACGCCGCGCTCGCGCGCGGCGACGACCTCGGGATTGTCGGCAGCGACCGCGGTCGACACGACGACGACGTCGGCTGCGGCGACGTTGCGCGCGTCGTGCGCGGCGGCGATCTTGGCGCCGAGCGCGCTCAAGTGCCGCGTCGTCGCCGACAACGCCACGTCCGAGCCGCTGACCTCGTAGCCCTGCGTCAAGAGCACTTCGGCGATGCCGCTCATGCCGGAGCCGCCGATGCCGACGAAATGCACGCGCTTGACCTTGAACTTCATGCGCCCGACCTTTGCGCCAGCGCGATGCAGGCATCGGCGACTCGCTCGCTGGCGTCGGTGCGGCCGACCCGGCGCGCTGCGATCGCCATCGCCAGCAACCGGCCGCGATTCATCGCAAGCAGCAGGTCGGCCAGGCCCTGCGCGGTCATCGCCGATTGCTTGAGCATGACCGCCGCGCCGGCATCGACGAGGAATTGCCCGTTGTGCGACTGCTCGTTGGCGAACGCGCCGGGCAACGGCACGATCACGCTGCCGACGCCGACGGCGGCGAGCTCGGAAATGGTCAGCGCGCCGCCTCGGCAGATGACGAGATCCGCGTCGGCATACTGGCGGGCGATGTCGTCGATGAAAGGCAGGCAGACCGCCTCGACGCCGGCTTCCTCGTAGGCGCGACGCAGCGCGTCGATGTGGCGCTCGCCCGCCTGGTGCACGACATGCGGGCGCGATTCGCGGTCGAGCAGCGCGAGCGCAGCCGGCACGCGTTCGTTCAGCGCGGTCGCGCCGAGGCTGCCGCCGACGACCAGCAAGCTCATCGTGCCGTGCCTTTTGGCGAAGCGCTGCTCGGGCGGCGGGACGGCGACGATTTCCGCGCGCAGCGGATTGCCGACCCATTCCACCTTGTCCGCGTGCTTGTTGCCCAGCGCGCCGGGAAATCCGAGCAGGATCCGGTCCGCGCCGTAGGCGAGGATCCGGTTGGCGAGCCCGGCGACCGCGTTGGCATCGTGAATCAGCAGCGGCCGGTTGCAGGCGACCGCCATCAGCGCTCCTGGAAACGAGACGAAGCCGCCGAGGCCGAGCACGACGTCGGGCGCCCGGCGCCGGATGATGGCGAGGCTCTGCCAGAATGCCGACAGCAGCGCGAAGGGGCCGAGCAGCAGGCGTTTGAATCCTTTGCCGCGCACGCCGGCGAAGCGGATCGATTCGTAGTCGACGCCGTGCTGCGGGACGAGCCTCGACTCGATGCCGTCGCGCGTGCCCAGCCAGAAGACTTGCCAGCCTTTCGCGAGCAGCCGCGCGGCGACCGCGAGCCCCGGAAACGCGTGTCCCCCGCTGCCGCCGGTGGTGATCATCACGGTGCCCGTCATACGGTGAACCCGCGGAGCAGCCGTCGATTTTCGTAATCGACGCGCAAAAGGACCGCCAGCGCGATGCAGTTCGCGACGATGCCGCTGCCGCCGAACGACAACAGCGGGAGGGTCAGACCCTTGGTCGGCAGGACGCCCATGTTGACGCCCACATTGATGAACGTCTGCACGCCGATCCACAGGCCGATGCCGTGCGCGACCAGCGCGGCGAACGGCCGCTCGAGCCGCGCCGCCTGCCGGCCGATCCCGTAGGCGCGTATCAGCAGCCATGCGAACAGGCCGATCACCAGCGCGACGCCGACAAAGCCCAGCTCCTCGGCGATGACGGCCAGCAGGAAGTCGGTGTGCGCTTCGGGCAGATACAGCAGCTTTTCGACGCTGGCGCCGAGCCCGACGCCGAACCACTCGCCGCGGCCGAAGGCGATCAGCGAATGCGACAGCTGGTAGCCCTTGCCCAGCGGGTCCGCCCAGGGGTCGAGAAAGCCGGTGAAGCGCTGCAGCCGGTACGGTGCGACCCAGATCAGGACCCACAACGTGACCGGAAGCAGGAATCCGAGCCCGATCAGCAGCCTCCAGTCGAGACCGCCGAGGAAAAGAATGCCGAACGCGATCGCGACGATCACCACGCAGGCGCCGAAGTCGGGCTCGTGCAGCAGCAGCGCGCTGACCAACACCATCACCGCGAGCAGCGGCAGGAATCCCTTGAGCAGCGTCTGCTTCAGCGGTTGCTCGGCGTGCAGGAAGGCCGCCTTGCGCACTGCGTAGCTCGCCGCGTACAGAACGACCGCGAGCTTCATCAACTCGGACGGCTGCAGATTGACGACGTACAGCGACAGCCAGCGCTTGCTGCCGTTGACGCTCTTGCCGATCCCGGGAATCAGCACCGCGATCAGCAGCGCGGCGCCTGCAATGAACAGATACGGCGCGAGTCTCTGCCAGATCTTCAGCGGAATCTGGAACGCGAACAGCGCGGCGGCGACGCCGATCGCGACGAACGCCGCGTGCCGCACCAGGAAATACCAGGGGCGATAGCCGGTATACGCCAGGGCCTCCGCGGTCGCGATCGACGCCGAATAGACCATGACCAGTCCGAGCGCCAGCAGGATCAGCGCCGACCAGGCGAGCGTCGCGTCGTAGGCGGGCATCGTGCGGCTTTCGCGCGGCGCCGCGGCGATCGCGGAGAGCCGCGGCAGCGCGCCGAGGAAGCCCGCGTCTCTAGGCATGGGCGACCTCGCGCTCGTGTGCGGCCACCGCTGCCTTGAAGCGATCGCCGCGCTCGACGTAATCGCGGAACATGTCGAGGCTCGCGCAAGCTGGCGACAACAACACCGCGTCGCCCGGACGCGCCCGTGCGATCGCGCGCGCGACGGCCACCTCGAGCGCAGGCGCGAACTCGATCGCGGCATCGACTCCGGACAGCGCCGCCGCGATCACCGGCGCGTCGCGCCCGAGCAGGATCACCGCGCGGCAGTATTTGACGACGCAGGCCTTCAGCGGCGCGAAATCCTGGCCCTTGCCGTCGCCGCCGGCGATCAGCACGGCCGGCCGGCCCAGGCCCTCGAGCGCGGCCTGGGTCGCGGCGACCGTCGTGCCCTTCGAGTCGTTGACGAACAGCACTCCGCCGATCTCGGCCACGCGTTCCATCCGGTGCGGCAGGCCGCGAAACGCGGCGAGCGCGGCAAGCACCTTGCCGTCGATCTTGGCCACCGAGGAGATCAGCGCCAGCGCCGCGAGGGCATTGAGCGCATTGTGTCGTCCGACCAAGGCGAGGTCGGTCGCGGCCAGCAGCAGCGCGCCCCCGCGCGCGAGCCACGGCGCCCCGCTGCGCTGGACCAGCCCCCAGTCGAGCTCGGCTTCGGGAACGCCCCCGCCGAACGTCTGCACGATGTGGCCGGGCAGCCGCATCGCGAGCGAGCGGAAGTCGTCGCGGTTGAGGATCTGCTCGCCGGCGCCGGCGAAGATGCGCGACTTCGCCCGGGCGTAAGCGTCGATCCCGCGGTAGCGGTCGAGATGATTGGGGCTGACGTTGAGCACGGTCGCGGCGGTGCTTTTGAGGCTCGAAGTCGTTTCGAGCTGGAAGCTGGACAATTCGATGACAAAGACGTCGGGCCATGGCGCGCCGCGCTCGTGTGCGGCCAGGACGTCGAGCACCGGTTCGCCGATGTTGCCGACGACCGCCGCCGAAAGACCCGCCGCGCGCGCGAGCTCGCCGCACAACGATGCAACCGTGGTCTTGCCGTTCGAGCCGGTGACGGCCAGCACGCGTTGCGCCGGCCGCAGCGCGCGCGCGAAGAGCTCGACGTCGCCGACCAGCTCGGCGCCGCGCGCTACCGCCGCCGCGACCGGCGCCTGGTCTTTCGCCAGGCCCGGGCTGATCACGATCATGGCGGCATCGGCCAGCGTCGCGTCGGTGATCGGCCCGCGCAACAGCGGGACGTGGGGCAACTCGGCCGCGAGCTTCGCCGCGAACGGCGGCTCGGCGCGGGTGTCGGCGACCTTGACGCGCGCGCCGTGGCGCGCCGCCCAGCGCGCGGCAGACAGCCCGGTCAGGCCCAGGCCAAGCACGACGACGTCGCGATTCTTCATCCTGATCGCTAGCGCAGTTTCAGAGTGGAAAGGCCGAACAGCACCAGCAGCATGGTGATGATCCAGAAACGCACGACGACCTGGTTCTCCTTCCAACCCTTCAGTTCGTAATGGTGATGGATCGGCGCCATGCGGAAGACGCGCTTGCCGGTCAGCTTGAACGAAGCGACCTGGATCATCACCGACAGCGTCTCGACGACGAACACGCCGCCCATGATGAACAGCACGATCTCCTGCCTCACGATCACCGCGATCGCGCCCAGCGCGGCGCCGAGCGCCAGCGCGCCGACGTCGCCCATGAACACTTCGGCCGGATACGCGTTGAACCAGAGAAAGCCCAGGCCGGCTCCCGCGATCGCTGCGCAGACGACGGTCAGCTCGCCGGCGCCGGGAATGTGCGGCATGAAGAGGTAGGTCGAGAAATCGGCGCGGCCCGCGACGTAGGCGAACAGCCCGAGCGCTGCGCCGACCATCACGGTCGGCATGATCGCCAGACCGTCGAGGCCGTCGGTCAGGTTGACCGCGTTGCTCGAGCCGACGATCACGCAGTACGACAGGATGATGAAGCCCCAGACGCCGAGCGGATACGACACCGTCTTGAAAAAGGGCACGATCAGATCGGCCTTCGGCGACAGGTCGACGGACAGGCCGCTGGCGAGCCACGCCTGGAACAGCTGCAGGAATTGCGAGGTCGACGGCGCCGAGACCGAGAAGGCGAGATAGATCGCGGCGATCAGGCCGATCAGCGACTGCAGCAGCAGCTTTTTCCCCGCCGAAAGCCCCTTGGGATTGCGCAGCACGACCTTGCGGTAGTCGTCGATCCAGCCGACGGTGCCGAAGCCGAGCGTCACCAGCAGCACGACCCAGACGAACCGGTTGCGCAGATCGGCCCAGAGCAAGGTCGTGACGATGATGGACACCAGGATCAGCGCGCCGCCCATCGTCGGCGTCCCCGCCTTGATCAGATGCGTCTGCGGGCCGTCGTCGCGCACCGATTGGCCGATCTTGTATTCGGTGAGCTTGCGTATCATCCTCGGACCGATGACGAACGAGATCACGAGCGCGGTCATCGTCGCGAGGACCGAGCGCAGCGTGATATAGCTGAAGACGTTGAACGCGCGAACATCGGAAGCGATCCAGTTGGCGAGCGCGAGAAGCATCAGTGGGCGGCCGCCGTGGCGCCGCCGAGCGCGGCGACGATCCGTTCCATGCGCATGAAGCGCGAGCCCTTGACCAGCACGGTGACGTCGGGCGCCAGGTCGTTCTCGATCGCCGCGACCAGGTCCTCGCTGCGCTCGAAATGCTCGCCCCCCGGCCCGAAGGCGTCGACCGCGTGCGGCGTCAGTTCGCCCAGGGTCAGCAGCCGATCGACGCCGGCCGCGCGCGCGCATTCGCCGATCTCGCGGTGGAACGCGACGCCCTGGTCGCCGACCTCGCCCATGTCGCCGAGCGCCAGCCACTTCGGACCGGCGGCGTGGACCAGCACCGCGATGGCCGCACGCACCGAATCCGGGTTTGCGTTGTACGTGTCGTCGATCAGGGTCGCGCCGTTGCGCCCCGGCTTGGCCTGCAGTCTTCCAGCGATCGGCCGGAACTCGGCCAGACCCTGCGCTACCGCGTCCAGGCTCGCGCCGGCAGCCGTCGCGGCCGCGATCGCGCCCAGCGCATTGAGCGCGTTGTGCCGGCCCGGCAGCTTCAGATCGACGCTGACCGATCCTTCGGGCGACGCGACGTCGAGCAGGCTGCCCCAGGATTGCGGGCGCACGCGTCCGATGACGGTGGCTGGCGCGCGCAAGCCGAAATCGCGCACGGCGAGCGAGGCGCCCTCGGCATTGCGCCGCGCGACCACCTCGTTCCAGAACGCGGCGTAATCGTCGTCCGCGTTGATGACCGCGACGCCGCGCTGCGCCAGCGTGCCGAGGATCGTCGCATGCTCGGCCGCGACGTCGGCGACGCTCTTCATGAACTCCTGGTGCTCGCGCTGCGCATTGTTCAGCACGGCGATCGTCGGCTGCGCAATCTCGCCCAGCTGCGCGGTCTCGCCGACGTGGTTCATCCCGATCTCGAACGCCGCCACCGCGTGAATCGCCCGCAGGCGCAGCACCATCAGCGGCAATCCGATGTGATTGTTCAGATTGCCCGCGGTAGCCAGCACGCGATCGGCCCCGCTTGCGGCGCGCAGGATCGCCGCCGTCATTTCCTTGACCGTCGTCTTGCCGTTGCTGCCGACGATGGCGATGACCGGCAGCGTAAAGCGCCGGCGCCAGAACGTGGCGAGGCTCGCCAGCGATTGCAAGGGGTCGTCGACCGCGAGCAGGCTTTTGCCACTGGCCCCCGACGCGGCCAGCCGTGCCGCGTGGTCGGCCGCCACCACGGCAGCGGCAGCGCCGCGCTCGAACGCCTGCGTGACGAATTCGTGTCCATCGAAGCGCTCGCCCTTGATCGCGACAAAGAGCTCGCCGGGGCGAACGACGCGCGAGTCGATGCTGACGCCGTCGAACCAGGCATTGCCTCCTTCGAGCCGCGCGGATATCGCCTGCGCCGCGGTCGCTGCATCCATCATCTGCCGCTCCATGACATGAGCGCGCGCGCCGCGTGTTCGGCATCGCTGAACGGCTGCCGCGCGCCGTTGCACTCCTGATACGTTTCATGACCCTTGCCAGCCAGCAGCACGATGTCGCCCTGCCTGGCCTCGGCGATCGCGCCGGCGATGGCGATCGCGCGGTCGAGCTCGACCGAATAACGGCGGTTGCCCGTATCGCGAATGCCGTGCACGATTTCGCTGGCGATCGCCGCCGGATCCTCGCCGCGCGGGTTGTCGCTGGTCACCAGCACGCGATCGGCGAGCCTCGCCGCAAGCCGGCCCATTTCGGGCCGCTTGCCGCGATCGCGCTCGCCACCGGCGCCGAACACACAGATGAGCTCGCTGCCCTCGCCGACGGCGGGACGCAACGCCGTCAGCACCTTGTCCAGCGCGTCGGGCGTATGCGCGTAGTCGATCACCACCAGCGGCCGGTCGCCGCCTCCGAGGCGCTGCATCCTTCCGGGCGGCGCCTCGACCGCGGCGAGAATCGCCAGCGCCCGCTCGAAAGCGACGCCGCTGACCAGCAGAACGCCGAGCACGCCGAGCAGATTCGCCGCGTTGAATGCGCCGACCAGCGGCGTCGTGATACGACCCTTGCCCCAAGGCGTCTCGACGGAGAAAGCCAGGCCTCCCGCCGGCAGCGAGGTGAGCCCGGTGCCGACGATGTCGGCGGCGCCAAAACCGTAGCTCAGCACCTTGTGCCCGTGGCTGCGCGCGCCGTCGAGCAGGCTCTGGCCGAACGGGTCGTCGGCATTGATCACGCCGACGCGCAGTCCGGGCCACGCGAACAGCTTCGCTTTTGCCGCGCCGTACGCCGCCATCGTCGCGTGATAGTCGAGATGGTCGCGCGACAGGTTGGTGAACAGGGCGACATCGAACGCGATACCGTTGACCCGTCCCTGGTCGATGCCGTGCGAGGAGACTTCCATCACCGCGGCCTGCGCACCGGCCGTACGGTAATCGGCAAGCATCTGCTGCAGCAGCGCCGCGTCGGGCGTCGTGTTCGTCCCCGGCTCGAGCGCGCCGACCAGCCCGTTGCCGAGCGTGCCGAGCACCGCGGCGCGCCGGCCGGCGGCGTCGAGGCCAGCTGCGATCCAGTGCGCGCAGGATGTCTTGCCGTTGGTGCCGGTGACGCCGACCATCCATAGGTCGCGCGATGGGTGCCCGTACACGGCGTCCGCGATGAATCCCAGCTTCGACCTCAGCTCGTCGATCGGCAGATGCGGCAGCTTCCACGCGCGATTCCAGTTGAAGCCCTGCGTCTCCCAGAGGATCGCGCCGGCACCTCGGGCGATTGCGTCCGGGATGTAAGCGCGGCCGTCGTGCTGCGCGCCCGGGTACGCGGCGAACGCGTCGCCCGGGCCGAGCCGGCGGCTGTCCGAGCTGATCCGCGCGATCGGCACGTTCAGCCGGCCGAGCAGTTCGGCCGCGTCGAATTCGGCGACGGTCGCGGTGCTCATGTTTCCTCGCGCACCGCAACGGCATCGGTCGGGATGACGACGCTGTTCGCCGGGGCGTCGGGCGGCACGCCGAGCAATCGCAGCGCCGCGCCCATCACATCGGCAAATACCGGCGCCGCCACGGTCCCGCCGTAATACTGTCCCGCGCCGGGCTCGTCCAGCATCACGGCAACGATCAGGCGCGGGTCGGACACCGGCGCGAAGCCGACGAAAGACGAGACGTACTTGTCGACGTATACGCGCCCCTCGATCTTGTGCGCGGTGCCGGTCTTGCCGGCGACGCGATAGCCGGCGATCTGCGCTTGCGGCGCGGTGCCGCCGGGCTGGACGACCATCTCGAGCATGTGGCGGACCGCGCGCGCGGTCTGCGGCGTGATCACCGGACGCCCCGCGACCGCGCCGTCGACTTTGAGCAGCGACACGGGCTTGAGCTCGCCGTCGCTGGCGAAAATCGTGTAGGCGCGCGCGAGCTGGACCAGGTTCACCGAGATGCCGTGGCCGTACGCCATCGTCGCCTGCTCGATCGGCCGCCAGGTCTTCGCCGCGCGCAGCCGGCCCGACACTTCGCCGGGAAATCCGGTCCGCGGCTGCGCGCCGAAGCCGGCGCCCGAAAGCATCTGCCACATCGTTTGCGCGGGCAGCGACAGCGCGATCTTGGCCGCGCCGACGTTCGACGATTTCTGGATCACCTGCTCGACGGTCAGCGCGCCTTCGCGATGTGCGTCGTGGATCGTCGCGCCGCCGATCGTCAGCGTGCCCGGCGCGGTCTCGATGATCGTTTGCGGGCTCACCTTCCCCGCGTCGAGCGCGGCGGCGACGGTGAACGGCTTGAGCGTCGATCCGGGCTCGAACGTATCGATCAGGGCGCGATTGCGCATGTGGTCGCGCGCGGTCCGCTGGCGATTGTTCGGGTTGAACGCCGGCCAGTTCGCCAGCGCGAGGATCTCGCCGGACTTGGCATCGAGCATGACCAGCGCGCCGCCGCGCGCCTTGTTCGCCTCGACCGCCGCCTTGAGCTCGCGGAAAGCCAGGTATTGCAGCCTGCTGTCGATCGACAGTGCGAGATCGCGGCCTTCCTGCGGCGCTCGGATGCTCGCCACGTCCTCGACGATCTCGCCGCGGCGGTTGATGATCACCCGCCTGCTGCCCGCGTGACCGCCGAGCCAGCTTTGCTGCGCGAGCTCGATGCCTTCCTGACCGACGTCGCGATCGCCGGTGAAGCCGACGATCTGGCTCATGACTTCGCCGCCCGGGTAGTAGCGCCAATACTCGTTCTCGTCGTGGATGCCTTCGATCTTCAGTGCGGCGATGTGCGCGGCCGCCTGCGGCGCGACCGGTTTTTTCAGGTAGACGAAGTCGCCGCCCTGCGCGAGCTTCTGCTTGACCACGGAGGGCGGCAGGTCCAGCGCCGCCGCGAGCGCCTTCATCTGCTCGGGCGTCGCATCGACCTGGTCGGGCCAGGCCCACACCGCCTTGACCGGCGTGCTGATCGCGAGCGGATCGCCGAAACGATCGACGATGCGGCCGCGATGCGCCGGCACTTCGATGTCGCGGCTGTAACGGGAACTGCCCTGCTCCTGCAGGAACCCGTTGTCTATTCTCTGCAGGTACAGCGAGCGGCCCAGCAGCCCTACCAGAAGCAGTAGCAGGCCGCCGAAGACCAGCGGCGCGCGCAACCGCGGCAGGCGCGGCGCAGGCGGCGCGTTGCTCTTGAACGTGTGCGCGAATCTCATCGCGGCGCCGCCTCGACGACGCGCAGCCGCGCGGGCGCCGGCAATTGCATGTGCAATTGCTCGCGCGCGATCTTTTCGACGCGTGCCGGCATCGCCCAGGTCGATTGCTCGATCTGCAGCTGTCCGTATTCGACGTCATAGGCGCGGCTTTGCGCCTGCTCGCGCTCCAGATCGACGAAAAGCTTGCGCGCCTGGTAGCGCGAAGTGACCAGCGACAACGCGCAGACGACCAGCAGCGCAAGCAATGCAAGATTGAGACGCGCCATCAGTCGAGATGTCCTTCGGTGCGCTCGGCTACGCGCAAGGTCGCGCTCCTCGCGCGCGGGTTCAGCGCGACCTCGGCCTCAGTCGGCCGGATCGCGCGTCCGACGGTCTTGAGCGGCGGCGCCGGCAGTGACGCGGTGGCGATCGCCAGGCGGGCGAGCCGGGCGTCGCCGCCGTAGGGCTGGCTGCCGCGGCGGAACGCCTGCTTGACCAGCCGATCCTCGAGCGAGTGAAAGCTGATGACGGCGAACCGGCCGCCGACGGCCAGCCGCGCGGGGATGCGTTCGAGCGCTAGCGACAATTCCTGAAGCTCCTGATTGATGAAAATCCGTATAGCCTGGAAGGTCCGCGTGGCCGGATCCTGACTCCAATCACCCCGCGCCCTCGCGCCGAGGGCTTTTGCCACGAGTGCGGCCAGTTGCTGCGTCCGGACGATCGGCCGCTCCGTGCGAGCCGCAACAATCGCTCTTGCAATCTGTTGAGCAAACCGTTCTTCACCATAGTCCGCGATCACTCCCCTGAGTTCACGTTCGGATGCCCGGGCGATCCATTCCGCCGCGCTGATGCCGCGCGTCGGATCCATGCGCATGTCGAGCGGCCCGTCCGCGCGCAGCGAGAATCCGCGCTCGGGGTCGTCGATTTGAGGTGAAGAGATGCCGAGGTCGAGCAGCACGCCGTCGGCTTGCGCGATGCCGCATGCCTCGAGTGCGGGACCAAGCTCGGAAAACCATGCGCGCCGAAAAACGAAGCGCGGGTCGTTCCAGCCTTTGGCGACCGCTTCGGCCGCGGGATCGCGATCGAGCGCGAGCAGCTTGCCGCGCGGCCCCAGCAGCGACAGGATGCGGCGAGCGTGGCCGCCGCGGCCGAACGTGGCATCGACGTAGGCGCCGCCGGGCTTGATTTGCAGCGCCGCGACGGCTTCCTCGAGCAGTGCCGGCGCGTGGTCGCCATCCGGCATCAGAGCGAAAAGCCATCGAGCTCGGGCGGCAGATCGCCGGACGGAAATGCCACCGCGGAGCTCGTTCGTTCGAGCCACCGCTCTTCGTCCCAGAGCTCGAATTTGTTGCCCTGACCGACCAGGACGACGCGCCGGTCGAGTGCAGCGTATTGACGCAGCGCCGGCGGCACGAGAATACGTCCGGCGGCATCGAGCACGACGTCGTCAGCGTGTCCGACGAGCAATCGCTGCAGGCCGCGCAGTTTGTCGTTGAAGCTCGAGAGCGCCATCAGCCGCTGCTGAATCGGCTCCCACTCGGACAACGGGTAGAGCAAAAGGCAATGTGAGGGATCGGCCGTCAGCACCAGACGCCCCTCATCGCGCGCGCCCAATGTTTCACGGTGCTTGGCCGGAATCGCCAGCCGGCCCTTGTTGTCCAGTGCCAGTTGCGTGACGCCTCGAAACACCTGCTCCTCCCTTGCTGCACGCCCCGCCGCCGTGGGTACCCACTTTCACCCACTTTTTACCACTTGGCCACTATAAGGAAACCAATCGGCCCGGTCAATACAAATTCGTTTTCCGAACAAGGACTTAGCGTAATTGTTGTATACATGGTCAAATTGCTTTAAAAATAAGCAGTTATGTCATTTATTGAATGTATCGTAACAATATTACGCTGTAAGGCCCATCCTATCCGTCCGCGAAGGCAGTCAAAACCGCCTGTCGGGCGGCTTCATGACGCCAGCATGAATCGAGTCCGCGACGGTATGCTGGGCGGGCTCACAAAGAGTTACACGCCGGCCCGTCAACGTGCGGTTACCGCGGCCGTTGTTCGACCGACAGGGGCGCGCCACGCTCGATCGATCGCGGTATCCGGTGCCCTCATTAGCGCGGCATGCGACACCCAGGGAGGCCGGGCATGCAAGACGACGAGCGTATCGGCAAGCGACGGGCGATCACCTTGGTGATCGCGCTCGCTGCGATGCTTTCAGCCGCAGGCGCGTCCGCACTCGAGCCCACGGCGACGGTGATCGAGTTCTACAACGCCTCGCTCAATCATTACTTCATCACGGCTTTTCCCGAGGAAGCGGCCATGCTCGACCAGGGCGTGATCGTGCCCGGGTGGACGCGAACCGGTGTCAGCTGGAACGCCTTCGCCAATGCTTCAGACGACGCTAGCGCGGTGCCCGTATGCCGGTTCTATGGATCTCCGATCGGTCCGAACTCGCATTTCTATACCGCCGATGCCGCCGAATGCG
>DATASF010000137.1:0-10142 GCA_036269335.1 Casimicrobiaceae bacterium | reverse complement strand
GGATCGCACGCCGCAGACGTTGACGCTGACGATGCGCATGAGGGCATCATATGCCATGCACCAGTACCAGCTCACGTTCGTCGATCTCGCTTTGAAGCGAGAAGCGCTGCGCTTCGGACGCTTCACCCTGAAGTCGGGGCGTGAGAGCCCCTACTTCTTCAACGCGGGGCTCTTCAGCGATGGCGAAGCGCTCACGACACTCGGCGAGTGTTATGCCGCGGCGATCATCCAGTCCCGCATCGGCTTCGACATGCTCTTCGGCCCGGCCTACAAGGGCATTCCGCTCGCGGCCGCCACGGTGGTGGCGCTCGCGCGCGAGCACGCGCGCAGCGTCCCCTACGCCTTCAATCGCAAGGAAGCCAAGGACCACGGCGAGGGTGGCGTAATCGTCGGCGCGGCGCTCAAGGGCAGGGTCCTGATCGTCGACGACGTGATCACCGACGGCGGGGCCAAGCGCGAGGCGATCGAGCTGATCCGTGCGCACGGCGCGACCGCCGCCGGCGTGCTGATCGCCTTCGATCGGATGGAACGCGGCCGCGGCGAGCGCTCCGCAGTGCAGGAGCTGGAGCAGGAATTCGGCATCCCGGTCGTCGCGATCGCGACGCTCGACGATTTGCTGGGACTGCTGGCGCGGCGCCAGGACCTGGCGCAGCAAAGGCGCGAGGTGATCTCGTATCGCGAGGAATTTGGCGCCGCTGCCTAGAGGCGGCGCGAAGCACCGGAATCGAAAAAGGCTTATCGTGAAAATTGGCGCATTACGGTTTTCGGCTTTCGGACTGGCGGGCGCGATCGCCATCCTGGGGCTTGCCTGCGGCGCGGGGACCGCCGCCGGGGCGGGCATGTACAAATGGGTGGACGACCAGGGCGTGGTCCACTACACCGATCGCATACCGGCGGAGTCGGTCGGCAAGGGCGCGACCGTGCTGGACAAGCAGGGGCGATCGGTCAAGACGATCGATCCGGCGCCGACCGCCGAGCAGCGCAAGGCGGCCGAGGTCGAGGCCGAGCGCCAGCGCGAGCTCGCCAAGCTGGACGCCGAGCGGGCGCGACGCGACCGGGCGCTGACCCAGTCTTTCAGCAGCGAGGCGGAGATCGACGTGGCCCGGGCGCGCGCCGTATCGACGATGGAGGCGCAACTGACGACGGTCAGCTCGTACATCGCAGACATGACGCGGCGCAAACAGGATCTGGAGAGCCGCAAGGCCGGGTACGGAACCTAGCCGGTGCCGGCGGCGCTCGACAACGAGCTCAATTCGGTAAACGAAGAATTGGCGCGGCAAACCGCGCTGCTCGCCCAGAAAAAAGAGGCGCTGGTCGCCGTCGGCAAAAAGTACGACGCCGACAAGCAGCGCTGGCAGGAGATCAAGCTCGAGCAGGATCAGGCGGCGGAACGGCAACGCGCGGCCGAGACGCAGAAGGCGGGCGCGCCGTCCGCCCAGACCCGCGGCAAGAGTGCCGCGGCCGCGCCTACAGGCACGACGCGCTAGCGTCCTGGCGCCGGGCTCGCCGCGCCCTGCCGGCCCGCGGCTTATCGCCGCACATCGGCGATAATCACGCCTTGCGGCGTCTTCGCGCCGCCTTCCAACAAAGAACGTCAGGACTTCCGTGGCCCAGTACGTCTACACGATGAACCGCGTGGGCAAGATCGTGCCGCCCAAGCGGGTGATCCTCAAGGACATTTCGCTGTCGTTTTTTCCCGGCGCCAAGATCGGCGTGCTCGGCTTGAACGGGTCGGGCAAATCGAGCCTGTTGCGCATCATGGCCGGCGAGGACAAGGAGTACGAAGGCGAAGCGGTGCCGATGCCGAACATGCGCATCGGCTACCTGCCGCAGGAGCCGCAGCTCGCGCCGGACAAGTCGGTGCGGGAGACCGTCGAAGAGGGCCTGGGTGAAATCCTCGAAGCCAAGCAGAAGCTCGAAGGCATCTACGCGGCCTATGCCGAGCCCGATGCCGATTTCGACGCGCTGGCCGCCGAGCAGGCCCGCTACGAGGGCATCATCGCCGCGGCGGGGACCGACACCGAAGTGCAGATGGAAATCGCCGCCGACGCGCTACGGCTGGCGCCCTGGGACGCGAGGATCGGCAAGCTATCGGGCGGTGAAAAGCGCCGCGTCGCGCTGTGCCGCCTGTTGCTGTCCAAGCCCGACATGCTGCTGCTGGACGAGCCGACCAACCATCTGGATGCCGAAAGCGTCGAGTGGCTCGAGCAATTTTTGCTGCGCTTTCCCGGCACGGTGATCGCGGTCACGCACGATCGCTACTTTCTGGACAACGCCGCCGAATGGATCCTCGAGCTCGACCGCGGTTTCGGTATCCCGTGGAAAGGCAATTACAGCTCGTGGCTCGAGCAAAAGGAACAGCGGCTGGAGATCGAGGCGAAGCAGGAATCGGCGCGCATCAAGGCGATGCAGAAAGAGCTCGAATGGGTGCGCACCAATCCGAAGGGCCGCCAGGCCAAGGCCAAGGCGCGCATCGCCCGCTTCGAGGAGCTCTCGAGCCACGAGCACCAGAAGCGCAACGAGACACAGGAAATCTTCATCCCGGTAGCCGAGCGGCTCGGCGGCCAGGTGATCGACCTCCACGGCGTGAGCAAGGGGTATGGCGACCGGCTGCTGATCGACGATCTCAGCTTCAGCGTGCCGCCGGGCGCGATCGTCGGCATCATCGGCCCGAACGGCGCGGGCAAGACGACCTTGTTCCGCATGATTACCGGCGCGGAAAAACCGGACAAGGGCACGATCGTCATCGGCTCGACGGCGAAGCTCGCCGTCGTCGACCAGTCGCGCGAGGCGCTGCCCGACGGCAAGACCGCGTGGGAAGCCATCTCCGGCGGGCACGACATCCTGACGGTCGGCAAATTCGAGATGCCCTCGCGCGCATACCTTGGCCGCTTCAATTTCAAAGGCGTCGATCAGCAAAAAATGGTCGGCGCGCTTTCCGGCGGCGAGCGGGGGCGGCTGCACCTTGCGCTCACCTTGCTCAAGGGCGGCAACGTGCTGCTGCTCGACGAGCCGTCGAACGACCTGGACGTCGAGACCTTGCGCGCGCTCGAGGACGCGCTGCTCGAGTTCGCCGGCAGCGTGCTGGTGATCTCGCACGACCGCTGGTTTCTCGACCGCATCGCCACGCACATACTCGCGTTCGAGGGAGATTCGCGTGTGGTGTTTTTCGAAGGCAACTACCAGGAGTACGAAGCCGACAAGAAGAAGCGGCTGGGCGAGGAAGGCGCGAGGCCGCACCGCATCCGGTACAAGGCGCTGGCGTGACCGGGGCCTCTTGCGTCGCCGATTGACCGGGACCCGTTTCGCCCCGGATACTTGCGACCGCGCGGCCGGTTCGCGGCCAGCGGATCGTCGAAGTCCGCCCGCCTGCGCCGTGGAAGGGGGGGTCAGTCACCGTGACCGATATCGAAAATTGGCTCAAGGACCTTGGTTTGGGGGAGTATTGCGCGGTCTTTGCCGATAACGACATTGATTTCGACGTCCTTCCCGACTTGGCGGATACCGATCTCGAGAAGCTCGGCCTGACGCTCGGGCATCGCCGCAAGCTATTGCGGGCAATCGCGGCGCGCCAACCCGGACCATCGGGTGACCGCACGCGGCAAATACCGTCGACTGAAAGTGCGACGCATGAAGCGGAGCGGCGTCAGGTCACCGTGATGTTTTGTGACCTGGTGGGGTCGACCGAGCTCGCCAACGCCGTCGATCCCGAGGAGATGGGCGCATTGATCCGGCGCTTCCAGGAAACCTGCGCCGACGCGATAAACCGGTTCGACGGATTCGTCGCCAAGTATATGGGCGATTCCGTGCTCGCCTATTTCGGCTATCCGCGCGCGCACGAAGACGCCGTCGGGCAATCGGTGCGAGCAGCGCGCGCCATCATCGAAAAAATCGCGCATACCAGGCGTCCGGACGGCCGGCCGCTCGAGGTCCGAGCCGGCATCGCCACCGGCCTGGTCGTCATCGGCGACCTCGTCGGAGTGGGCGTCGCGCGCGAGCATGCAATCGTCGGCGAAACGCCCAATCTAGCGGCGCGCCTCCAAGCGGTGGCGGATCCGGGCACCATCCTGGTCAGCGAAACGACCCATCAACTGCTCGGCAGGCAGTTCGAGTCGCACAGCCGCGGCGAGCAAACGTTGAAGGGATTCGCCAAGCCGGTGCGGGTCTGGCAGGTCGGGCGCGAGACCGCCGTCGAGAGCCGATTTGCGGCGATCGGATCCGGCGGACCGAGCCCCTTGATCGGCCGCATCGACGAAATGGAAGTGCTGCTCCAGCGATGGCAAGCGACCCGGCAGGGAAACGGGCAGGCCATCCTCATCCAGGGCGAAGCCGGCATCGGCAAGTCGCGCATCGTCGATGCGCTGTCCGGGCGCATCAGCGACGACCCGCACGTCCGGGTGATCTGCCAGTGCTCTTCGTACCATTCGAACACGGCGCTCTACCCGATCATGCGTCACCTCGAGCTCGCTGCCGGCTTCGCGCCGGAGGACACCGCCGCGTGCAAGCTCGAAAAGCTGGAGGTGTTGCTCGCCGCGACGGATAACAACACCGCGGTGACCACCAGCCTGATGGCGGAGCTGCTCTCGATTCCCATCGATGGCCGGTATGCGCCACTCGAGCTGCCACCCGCTCAACGCAAGGCGGCCATCATCGCGGCGCTGATCGATCAGCTGATCCGTCTTGCCGACCGGAGGCCGGTATTGTTCGTCCTCGAAGACGCGCACTGGATCGACCCGACGACGCAGGAGCTGATGACGCGTCTCCTGGACGGCATCGGGAAAACCCGCATTCTGGGGGTCGTCACGGCAAGACCGGAATATCTGCCGCCCAAGATCGGCGGGCAGCCGATGGCATCATGCACGCTCTCCCGGCTCAGTCGGGAACAGTGCGCAGATCTCGCTGCAGGAACGACGTCCGGACGCGCGCTCGAACCCGGATTGATCGACGAGATCGTTGCCAAAGCCGACGGCATTCCGCTGTTCATCGAGGAGTTGACCAAGGCGGTCGCGGAATCGGCGAGCTCCGATCGGCCGGTCGTGCCGGCGACGCTGCAGGATTCGCTGATGGCCCGCCTCGATCGGCTGGGGCCGGCGAAGGAGATTGCGCAGATCGCCGCGGTGATCGGGCAGCAATTCCCGAGATCGCTGCTGGACACCGTCGCCGTCGAACGCGCAGACGAGGTCGAAACCGGCCTCGCGCGCCTGGTCGACGCGGGCATGCTCGTCGCGCAAAGCAGGGCGAACGGGCCCGGCTACCGCTTCAGCCACGCGTTGATGCGCGACATCGCGTACGAGAACCTGTTGCGCAGCCGTCGCCGCCAGATTCACGAGCGGATCGGGAGGACGCTAGTCGACAGCTTTCCCGAGACCGCGGAAATGGAGCCGGAGGTCGTAGCGCATCACTTCAGCAATGCGCAGTTACCGGATCTCGCGTGTACTTATCACGAGCACGCGGGCGATCGCGCCGCGGCGCGCTCAGCCTTCGCCGAAGCTGCCGCGCATTTCCGAGGCAGTCATGCCGAGGCGATCAAGTCGGCGGACGGGGAGGAGCGCACCAGGCGCGAACTGGCGCTGCTGCTCAAGCTGGGCCCGGCGCTGACGATCATCAAGGGCCCACAGAGTGCGGAGGTGGAGGAAACCTACCGAATCGCTCACGAGGCTGGAACGAAAGCGGGCGATCGCGTCGGGCTGTTCAAGGCGACGTGGGGTCTATGGCTCAGCGCCAACCACCGGCGCCAACTCGAAATCGCGCGCGACCGGGCCCAGGAGCTGATCGCGCTGAGTGGAGAAGTTGCGGATCCGGATCTGCAGCTCGAGGCGTTCCATTGCCGGTGGTCGACCGCCTTGTTCCGCGGCGAGGTGCCCACCGCGCTTGAATATACGCAGGAAGGCGTCCGCCAATACGATTCGGCCCGGCACGCTTGGATGGGCCCGGTGTTCGGCGGGCACGATCCAGGCGTCTGCGCGAACATGGTGAGGGGGATGGTTCTGTGCTTTTCCGGTCAGACGGTCCAGGCGCGAGATTTCGTCAACAAGGGTCTTTCGCTAGCGGATGCGCTTGGACATCCGCACACGCTGGGCTTTGCCCTGATGAACGCGCTGGCCACGCACCAGACGCTCGGCGACCGCGACGTGGTCCGTCGTCTCGGCTCGCGGATGGCGGAGCTTGCGGAAAAGTACAATTTCCCGCCGATGCGCGCGCATGCGCTGCTCGTTTCGGCTTGGGCTCGCGCGGCCGGAGCGGACATCGGCGAGGGCCTGGCAATCATGGAGGCCGAGTACCCGAGAGCGTCCGCCATCGGACCGCTGTACCGGTACTACGCGGCGATTCTTGCGGATGTCCGGGAACAAGCGGGCCGGACCGACGACGCGCTCTCGTTGGTGCAATGGGCGCTCGGCACCGTCACCGAGCCGGGCGTCGGCATGTATGTGCCTGAGCTTCACCGCCTGCATGGCGTCTGCCTGCTGAATCTCGGCGCCGACGACGACGGCAGGCGCGCGCTGCAAACCGCGCTCGACGTCGCCAAGCAGCAAGGCACGACGCTGTTCCAGTTGAAAGCTGCATTGAGCATGGCAAAGGCGGCGCTTCCGCGCGGTTGGCCAAGGCAAAGCCTGGACCCGTTACGTGCGGTATGCGCTGAACTTCCTGCGAACTTCGATGGGCCCTGGCTTGCCGAAGCGAAGCAGGTTCTTGCAGCGTAGACTGCCGCCTCGACCCGCCGAGCCAGGATCATCCGACCTGCACCTCATCGCGACGCCGGCTATCCGACGCGCCTCGCGTACAGCAGCGAAAGTTCGGTGCGCGGTACGAAGCCCAGCGCAAGATACAGGTCGATGGCGCGCTTGTTGGCGCTTTCGACATGAAGGATCGGCGTCTGACCGGCGCGCATCATTCGATTGACCACCCGCGCGATCAGGGCCCGCGCATATCCGCGTCCCTGCACGTCGGGATGCGTGCATACCGCGCTGACCTCCCTGAAATCACCGATCCACAGGCGCTCGCCCGCCATCGCTACGAGGCGCCCCGACTGACGCAATCCGATGTACGTTCCCAGTTCGATCGTGCGGAGTCGAAACGGTCCGGGCTTGGTGAGCTCGACCAGCGCCAGCATTTCCGGGACATCGTCCGGGCCAAGAATCGATGCGTCGACATCGGCCTCCGGCAATGGCGCCCGTTCGTTCCGCATCATCTGCGTCAGCCGCGATTCGTACAGGATTTCCCAATGGGACGGCAGCCTGGGCATCGATCGTGCGACAGTCGCCATGTCGTCGCCAGCGTCTACGACGGTCTCCAGAGCGGTGACGTTCGCCGGCCCCGGCGCGGCCAATCCGGCGATCGGTGAAATGTCGGCCGGATATCGCCGTGCGAGCGTTCCCCCCAGCGCCAAATGCGCATGCCCTGTGGTCAGGCTCGCCCAGAAGGGGTTGTCGAGCGCGCGCTGGACGTCGGAAGCGATCATCGCCGCTATTCTGTCATGCGACGCGGCCCATCGCGCGGAGCGACGGCACCATTCGCCTGCGCGGAGCGGATGCGTCGACCGTCTGCCACGCGCGATTGCGGCGAAGGTCGAACCGTTGCACACTCCCGACGCGATGACGATCACCATCTACCACCTCGAGACCTCGCGCTCCGAGCGCATCGTCTGGCTGATGGAGGAGCTCGGTCTTCCCTACGAGCTGCAGGTTTTTCCGCGTGAGACGACGGGCGCCGCTCCGCACCCGTTGAAGGCAATCCACTCCCTGGGCAAGGCTCCGGTGATCCGCGACGGCGACACCGTGCTGGCCGAGTCGGGTGCGATCGTCGACTATATCGTCCATCGCCACGGGCGCGGGCGGCTGGCGCTTCCGCCCGGAGATCCGGCGTACGCCAGGTACGTCTACTGGCTGCACTTCGCCGAAGGCAGCCTGATGTCGCTGCTGCTGATCGCGCTGGTGCTGAGTCGCGTGAAAGAGGCGGCGGAAAGCCCGGTCACGGCGCGAATCCGTGAGCGGACGAAACAGATGCTGTCGTTCGTCGACACCGAGCTCGGCGGCGGCCCGTGGTTCGCCGGCGACGTATTCACGGCCGCCGACGTGATGATGGTGTTCCCGTTCACTACCTTGCGGAACTTTCTCGACTACGAGCTCACCCCGTACGTCAACATCGCCGCCTACCTGGCGCGCATCGAGGAGCGCCCGGCGTACAGGAAGGCGATGTCGCTCGCGGGTCCGACGAAAACGTACGTGTGACTAGCCACTCGACGCGCTTGCCGGACGGTCGATAGCACCGGCCTGGCGCTGGCGCTCCATGGTTCGGGCGCGCAAACGATCTTCAATCAGCAGCACGACATCGGCCAGCGGGTAGGCGAACGCGACGCAGGTCCAGACGACGGTCTCGACGGCAGCTACGCCCAGCGTCTCCCAGCCGGTCAGGCCGAGGATCACGCGGACTTCCAGGAAGACGATCGCCATCGCGAAGCTGCGGGTCATCCATTGCCGGTGCTGCTCGATCCTGCGGCCGCGGATGCACCAGAACGCCATGCCTGTCGCGAGCAGCCACAACGATGCGTCGACCGCCGCGGCGATGGTGAATGAACGCGGATCGCCGGTGCGCTCGTTCAGATACTGGATCGTGACGCCCAGCGGCGCGGCGACGGCGACCAGGCCGACATAGATCCGTCCGAGCGTGCGGTGAACGGCAATGTGCCGGGCGCGAATACGGGTCGAGAACTGCGAGATCGCGAGAAAAATCGCGATGGCGCCGGCCATGCCATGCGGAAGCAGCCACCATTTGATCGGCTGGTAATGCTCCCACGATGGGTCGGCGTCGTTGAACAGAAACGCTTCGTTGTGCTGAATGACATACAGAATCATCAGGCCGATGAACGCGAACAGCAGGTATTTGCCGCGCAGACGCCATGCGCTTCTCTGCGGCAGCGGAATCGTCGACATTGCTTTTCCCCGGTCGGCAACGTGGGCGGAACTATACATCCGCGGCCGGCGCGTGCCCAGCGCGCCAGCGCACGCTGATTTCAGCCCAGCATTTTCCTCAGCGCGGCGTTCACCTCGATTGGATTCGCCTTCCCGCGGCTCGCCGCCATCGCCTTGCCGACCAGCGACTGGAACGCCTTGTCCTTGCCGGCCTTGTACTCGGCGACGATCGCCGCGTTGGCCGCGAGCACGTCGGCGACGATTTTCTCGATGGCGGCGACGTCGGAAATCTGCGTGAGGCCGCGGGCGGCAATGATCGCGTCCGCGTCGCCTTCGCCCGACCACATCGCGCCGAACACCTCTTTGGCCAGCTTGCCCGAAATCGTGCCGTCCTCGATGCGCTTGAGTAACGCCGCGTACTGATCCGGTCCGACAGGCGCCTGCTCCATATCGAGCTCCGACTCGTGCAGGGCCGCGGAAAGATCGCCGACGATCCAGTTGGCCGCGAGCTTGGTGTCTACGCCGGCTTGAACCGTGCGCTCGTAGTACTCGGCCATCGCGCGGTTGCTCACCAGCTGACGTGCCGTCTCGGGCACGAGGCCGTCTACTTCGACGTACCTCGTCGAACGCGCCTCGGGCAGTTCGGGCATGTCGACGCGTATCCGCTCGATCCATGCCGCATCGATCGCCAGCGGCGGCAGGTCGGGATCGGGAAAGTAACGGTAGTCCTGCGCATCCTCCTTGCTGCGCATCGAGCGCGTCTCGCCGCGGTCGGGGTCGTACAGACGCGTTTCCTGCACGACCGTGCCCCCGTCCTCGATCAGCTCGGTCTGCCGCCGCACCTCGAAATCGATCGCCTGCTGCAGAAAGCGGAAGCTGTTCAGATTCTTGATCTCACAACGCGTGCCGAGCTTCGCGTCGCCCTGCCGGCGCACCGAGACGTTGGCGTCGCAGCGGAAGCTCCCTTCCTGCATGTTGCCGTCGCAGATGCCGATCCAGCGCACCAGCGCGTGCAGCGTCCTGGCGTACGCGACGGCTTCGAGCGACGAGCGCATGTCCGGCTCGGACACGATTTCGAGCAGCGGCACGCCGGCGCGGTTGAGATCGATGCCTGTCATGTCGTGGCCGGGCGTTCCGGGCGCGGCCATTCGCTCGTGCAGCGATTTTCCGGCGTCCTCCTCCAGATGCGCGCGGGTCAGCGCGATGCGGATCTCGCCGCGGGTCGGCGACACG
>DATASF010000136.1:0-10031 GCA_036269335.1 Casimicrobiaceae bacterium | reverse complement strand
CAGCCATTTCCTTCGGGCCGCGGCGGCAAATCAAGGCAGCCACGATGAATCCGGCAAAATCTTTTGACTATAGGGCGCTGTTCGACCTGTCGGGGCGGGTGGCGCTGGTCGTCGGCGGCGGCTCCGGCATCGGGCAGGCCGGGGCCGAGGGCCTCGCCGCCCACGGCGCGCACGTCGTCGTCGCCGACGTCACCGCCGAAGACGCAACGGGCGTCGCCGGACGCATCCACGCCGGCGGCGGCAAGGCCAGCGCGTTGACGATCGACGCTCGCGACACCGCTGCCGTCGACCGGATGGCAGCCGGCGTGTTGCGCGACCACGGCGGTCTCGACGTCCTGCTGATGACGCCGGCGGTCAATCTGCGCAAGCGTCTGCTCGATTACACCGACGAGGAATTCGACCATGTGATCGAGCTGAATCTCAAGGGTACGTTTCGCGTCGCCCGCGCCTGTGCCCGCGTCATGGCGGAGCGCAAGCGCGGCAGCATCATCCTGATGGCGTCGATCCGCGCCGTGACGGTCGAGCCAGGACAGAGCATTTACGCGTCGACCAAGGCCGGCATCGTGCAGATGGCGCGCGGCCTCGCGGCCGAGCTCGGACCGGCGGGCGTGCGCGTGAACGCGCTGGCGCCGGGCATCGTCGCGACGCCGCTGACGCGCCAGATCATGTCCAACGCCGAGTGGAACCGCGCCTATGCGAGCCGCACCGCGCTCGGCCGCTGGGCCGAACCCGAGGAAATGGCGGGGCCGATCGTCTTTCTCGCCTCTGATGCCAGCAGCTATGTGACCGGCACGGTCATTTTCGCCGACGCCGGCTGGACGGCGATCGACGGCCGCTTCGAACCCCGGCTCAACGCCTGACGCGCGCCTAGATCCGGAACGAGGACAAGGTCTCCGGCGCGAACAGCTCTTCCGGCTGCAACCGGCGCGGCGACAATCCCTGCTCGTGGTGATAGCGCAGGAACGTGTCGAGCACATGGCGGTTCGGCTCGAAGCCGTACGGCCACCAGTCGTCGCCCATGTCGCGCCGCACTTCCTCGACCTGCGCAATCTGCCAGGGCAGCATCGTCGTCAGCGCCGACGTCGTATAGAGATTCTGGTAGACCCGCTGCTTTGCCTGCACGAACGCCTTGGTCAGCGATTGCGCGATCCAGGGATGGGCCTCGTAGACATCGCGTCGTATCGCCACCGTGTGCATGATCGGGAAGATTCGCGTCTTGCGGTAATAGGCGCGCTCGACCTCGACGTAATTCTCGAACAGGCGCCGGACGGCGCCGGGCCGGCTCACGAAAGTCGACGGGATCCGCGCCGCGTGCAAGGCGTCGATCTCGCCGTCGGCGAGCATCGCCGCCAGCGTCTGTCCCGGGCCGATCCGCGTCACCCTGAATTTTGGCGGCAGATCGAGCTTGAGCTTTTCGTCGCGTCCCGGCTCTTCCTCACCGCCGGTGCAATACTCGACGCTGGCAGGATCGACACCGTACTCGTCCTGCAGAATGCCGCGGATCCACACCGGCGCCGTCATCTGGTATTCCGGCGTGCCGATGCGCCTGCCGATCAGGTCGCCTGGCTCGCGTATCCCGCCCTTTTCGGACACGAAGATGCACGACTGCCGGAAGAACCGCGATGGAAAGACCGGGATCGCGACGAACGGCGCCGAATCGCGCGCGACCGACACCGCGTACGAGGACAGCGACATTTCGGCGACGTCGAATTCGCGGTTCCGCAGCATCCGGAAGAACGTCTCCTCGACGTGCATGTCGAGGTAGTTGAGATCGATGCCCTCGGGCCGCACGCTGCCATCGGCGAGCGCACGGGTGCGATCGTAGTGCCAGCAGGCCAGCGAGAGTCGCAATCGGGCCATGGGTTCGTGTCGGCGAGGAATCGGAGTCGGACGGACGGCGCCGGCGATACTCTACGCCATCGCGTTTCAGGCCTTGCCGCGCGGACGCCGCGTTCTCGGCGAGGCGCACGACATCCGTGGATTCGGCTGCAGATCCGCGGCGGTCTGTGCTTCATCGCGCGCCAGGCGTTCGAGTACGGCAAGCAGCGTGCGCCGCGTCGCGGCCACATCGCGCGTCGGCACGCCGCGCACGGCGATCCGGTTGACCTCCTCCGCCAGCGGCACCAGCTTGCTTTTGAGCGCGCGCCCCTTGCGGGTTAGAAAAATATGGATCTTCCGCCGGTTGCCCGCGAGCTGGCGACGCGCGATGTAGCCGCGGCTTTCCATCGCCTTGAGCGCTCCGAACGTCGTCGGCTCCATCACGCCCGCCTCGCGGCTCAACTCGCGCTGCGTCAAGCCGTCCGACTCCCAGAGGATGCGCAGGAAAGCCCAATGCCCGAACGGGACGCCGAAGCAGGCGAGCCGCCGCTGCAAGGCCCGAACCAGCGCGCGGGTCGCGTCCTTGACCAGGTGCGCGAAGCGATCGTCGGGGACCGCATCGCGCCAGTGGCGCAACAGGCGCAGCGTATCGGTGTCGCCCGCTTGCGACTGCGGCGTACCAGCCGGCCGGGCTCCGATGCGGCCGGCGCTCCGCTTCACCGGCAGCGTCTTCGAACGCTTGGGTGCTCGAGCGCCGGTCACGACGGCAGCCCGACCTGATCAGCGAGCACGATATCGCGCCGTTCGCGCGCCGAGCGCAGCATCGCCAGACAGACCTCCAGCGTGGCCATCGCCCACCGCCCGCCGTGGACCGGCGTGTGTCCGGAGACGACGGCGGCGTACAACTCATCGATGACTTCGGCGCGCGGCACCCGTGGCTTGGTCAGCGGCTCGAGGTGCCTTTCCCCGTCGCCGTAGATCATCACGCCGTCGGGCATCGGACGCAGATCGCCGTGCTCGCAACAAACCAGCACCAGGCCGAAATGTTGGTGCGACGGCGCAGCGGGCGCCGGAGCGGCGGAAGCACGCTGTGCGTACTCCGCGCCACCGTAGTTGCGCGCATTCTTCAACGCAGCCTCCGCGCCGAGTTCGGCCGCCCGGCGCAGACTCCGGCGCGCGGCGCCGTATTCGTCCGGCCTTTTGACCATGCCCATTTCGCCGACGCCGCCGCATAGCTCGTCGCCGTCAAAATGCGCATAGCCGCTGTACGCCAGCGACGCATAGCTGCCATCGTCGAACACCAGCAGCGCGGCGTATGCGCCCTCGGTCGAGCGCGCCGGATCCCACGCTCCGGTCTGGGCGCGTACGCTGTGCACGCGTCCGCCGCCGAGCAGACGCACGATGTCGACCTGGTGTGCGGCCTGGCTGAAGACCGCGCCGCCGCCTTGTGCGGTGTCCAGCTCTTCCGGCCGGCGGGGCCGGTACAGAAAATCGGTGTAGTACTGTGCGTTGATCATGCGGACGGCACCCAATGCTCCGCCGGCGATGATCTCTCGCGCGCGCAGGATCGGCGCGTCGAAGCTGTGGCTGTGACCGACGATCAGGCGGACATTGGCGCGTTCGGCCGCGTCTATCATGCGGCGGCATTGGTCGAGTGTAATCGCCATCGGCTTCTCGACCAGCACGTGCTTGCCGCGCGCCGCGGCTGCCTCGACATGCTCGGCGTGGAACTGATGCGGCGTCGCGACATACACGACCTCGACCCCCGCATCAGCGCACAGCGCTTCGACCGAGGCATAGACGCGGCCCCCGAATTCCCCGGTAAAGAGCCGCAGCGCTTCGGATCGCGGATCGGCGGCGGCGACGAGCTCGATTCGCGGATCCGCGACAAGGGTCGGCAGCATCAGCGTGAACGCGCGCCCGAGTCCGGCGACGCCGAGGCGCAGTCTACGTTCAGGCATGCGGGATCGAACGGCTGCGCCGGCCGGCATCGCCCAAACGGTCTGTCGCCATGCTCGACATCGCGCCTCCGGTTGCCATTATTTACTTAGGTGCCTAATATTATGCTCATCGCGCCGGCTCGGGCAACCAGCCTGGCTCGAACCCCGCTACCGGAGGTGACTGTGTTGAGCGTCGAAGACAACGAGCTGCTTTGCCGGGTCGAAGGCGATGCCGCGATGGGCCAGCTGATGCGCCGGCACTGGATACCGGCCTGCCTGTCCGAGGAGGTCGCTGACCGCGACGGGAAGCCGGTGCGCGTCCGGCTGCTCGGCGAGGATCTGGTGGCGTTTCGCGACAGCGCCGGACGCCTCGGCGTGCTCGACGAGCACTGCCCGCACCGCCGCGCGTCGCTCGCGCTCGGCCGCAACGAGGAATGCGGTCTGCGCTGCCTGTACCACGGCTGGAAGATCGACGTCGAAGGCAACGTCGTCGACCGGCCGTCGGAATCGCACGACGCCGTTCTGGCCAAAAAGGTCGTGCACAAGACCTACCCCTGCCGCGAGGCCGGCGGCTTCGTCTGGATCTGGATGGGACCGCCCGACCAAATGCGTGATTTCGAGCCGCCCGCGTGGGCGCCCTCGCCCGCGATCCGCACCAGCGTGGTCAAGATCCATGTCGGATGCAACTGGGCGCAGGTGCTGGAAGGCGCGATCGATTCGGCGCACAGCTCGAGCCTGCATTCGACTGACATGGTTCCGGCCGAGGTCGCAAGCGCCGGCGCCACCGAGGGCGAATGGCTGCGGCCTTCGACCGACAAGGCGCCGAGGCTCCAGGTGCAACGCACCGACTTCGGCTTTCGCTACGTCGCCATACGCCGGCCGATCGAGCGCGCGGAGACGCACGACTATCTGCGCATCACCTTGTTCGTCGCGCCGTTCACCGTCCTGATCCCGCCGAACGACCGCTACCAGCTTTCGATCCTCAACATTCCCCAGGACGACACCAGCACGATGTTCTATTTCATCGCGTGGAGCGAATCGGAAGGCATCGAGCAAGAGGCATGGCGCGAATTCTGCAAGGCCCGCGTCGGCGTCGATCTCGACGCGAACTTCCGCCGGATTCGCACGCTGGCGAACGACTACCTGCAGGATCGCGACGCGATGAAGCGCGGCAGCCACACCGGCATCGCCGGCATCCCGAACCAGGATATCGCGATGTGGGAAACGATGGGACCGATCGCCGACCGGTCGAAGGAACGGCTGGGCGCGAGCGACATGGCGATCGTGCAATTCCGCCGCATCATGGTCGATGCAGTGCGCCGGTTTCGCGACGGCGGCCCGGCGATCGGCACGTCGTCGCAGCATGTTCCGCATGTCAAGCTCAAGTCCTTCGAAGGGATCGTGCCCAAACAAACCGACTGGATGACGCTCGGCGTCGCGGCGGAAGAGCTCCGGGCGTCGCGAGCGTCGTAGCGCCTGGCACGCAAACAGCCGGTTTTTCGCGCGGCCGGCGATTGACGCGACGCGACCGGCACGCGACACTGTCGCGAACGCCAAATGCAGGCGCCGCCGCAGAAAAAACAGCGCGCGGGCGCGCCTCACCTAGGATATGACCAGGAGGAAGCGATGATCAAACGGAGAATATTTTGCACTGCGGTCGCAGCGCTTCTGGTCGCAACGACCGCGCCGATCGCGCACGCGGACGACACGCTGCGGGTGGCCGCGGGCCAGCGCGGCAACTGGGACACGACGATCGCCGAGATCGGCCAGCGCGGCGGCATATTCAAGAAAAACGGGCTGAGCCTCGAGATTCTGTACACGCAAGGCGGCGGCGAAACCCAGCAGGCGGTGATCTCGGGCAGCGTCGAGATCGGCGTCGCACCCGGCATCATGGGCGTGCTGTCGGCGTTCTCCAAGGGAGCGCCGGTGCGCATCATCGGCGCCGAGACGACCGGCGCGTCGGACCTCTTCTGGTACGTGCCGTCGACTTCGCCGATCAAGTCGCTGAAGGACACCGACGGCAAGACGATCGCCTACTCGACCAGCGGCTCGTCGACACACGGCATCGTCACCGCGTTCATGAAGCAGTACGACCTGAAGGCCAGACAGACCGCGACCGGCGGACCGGCGCCGACGCTGACGCAAGTGATGTCGAATCAGATCGACGTCGGCTGGTCGGCGCCGCCGTTCGGCCTGCAGCAGCTCGACGAAGGCAAGATCCGCATCATCGCCAGCGGCAACGATGCGACGGTGTTCAAGGGTCAGACCGTTCGCCTGCTGATCACCAATGTGCAGACCTTGCAGGAGCGCAAGCCCGTCATCGAGCGATTCATGAAGGCTTATCGCGAGACCATAGACTGGCTGTATTCGGACGATCCCGCGGCGCTCAAGACCTACGCCGACTTCGTCGGCATTTCGGTCGCGACGGCCAAGCGAACCCGCGACGGCTTCTTCCCCAAGGCGGCGGTGGACCCGGACAAGGTCATCGGGCTCGACCAGATCGTGCAGGATGCCGTCGCGCTGAAGTACACGGCCGCGCCGCTGACCGGCGAGCAGCTTGCCGAGCTGATCCAGATTCCGCCACGGCGCTAGGGTCCAGGCCGGCTTGCCAGTCGTGGCCACCGCGGCTCCCCGGCTGCTCGACGTCGAGCACATCAGCAAGCGCTACGACAGCGCCGCGGGCGCCGTCACCGCCGTCGACGACATCTCGTTCGGCGTCGATCCGGGCGAGTTCGTCTCGATCATCGGCCCTTCGGGCTGCGGCAAGTCGACCTTGTTCAACATCATCGGCGGCCTGATCGGTGACTATGACGGCCGCGTCGCCGTGGCCGGCGCGACCATATCGGGCACACATCCGGCGATCGGCATGGTGTTCCAGGAAGAGTCGACGTTTCCCTGGCGCACTGTCGCCGACAATGTCGCCTTTCCGCTCGAGCTCGCCGGCGTCGGACGCCGCGAGCGGCTCGAACGCGCCGAGTCCTTCGTCGCGCTGGTCGGCCTGCATGGATTCGGTCATCGCTATCCGGCAGAGCTGTCCGGGGGCATGCGGCAACGAGTAGCCATAGCGCGCACGCTCGCATCCGAACCGCGCATCCTGCTGATGGACGAGCCGTTCGCGGCGCTCGACGAGCAGACGCGGCTGCTGCTCGGCGACAAGGTGCTGCAGATCCAGCAACAGCTGCGCCAGACGACCTTGCTGATCACGCACAACCTGACCGAGGCGGTGCAGCTTTCCGACCGGGTGCTGGTGATGACGTACCGCCCCGGCCGCCTGAAGCGCAGCGTCGCCATCGATCTGCCGCGTCCGCGCGATTCCGAAGTCGTCGGCAGCGCGGCGTTCGGCAGCTATGTCGCCCAGATCTGGCAGGACCTGCGCGAGGAAGCGAGTCGCGGCATTCAGGAAGACGAATCGCGCGTGCTCCAGGGCGGAAAGGGTAAATGAGCGCGACGAGCGGCGCCGGAACGCTTTCGGTGCGGCCCGGGCCGCGGACGGTCGGCCTGGCGACGACGATCGCGCTGATCGCGCTGATCGAGATCCTCATCCGGGTCGGCGTGATCAACCGCTATATCGTCCCGCTGCCGTCCCAGATTCTGGGTGCGCTGCCCCGCATCATCGCCGAGGAAAACGTGCTGCACCGCTTCGCGCAGACGATGCAGGAGCTCTTCTGGGCGAGCCTGCTGCTCGCGGTGACCGGCATAGCGCTGGGCGCCCTGCTCTACCGCTTCCGGCTGTTGCGTGCGGCCTGCGAGACCTGGGTTGCCGCGTTCGCGGCGGCGCCTATCGTCCTGATGTATCCGCTGTTCCTGGTGATATTCGGCCGCAGTGCGACGACGATCGTCATGATCGGCTACGCCGCGGGGCTAGCGCCGGTGATACTCAAGACGCTGGAAGGCCTCGCCCGGACCCGGCAGGTGCTGATCGACGTCGGGAGAAGCTTCCGGCTGACACCGGCGCAGGAGTTCCGCAAGATCCTGCTGCCCGCGGCGCTGCCGTCGATCTTCGTCGGCCTGCGGCTCGGGCTGATCTTCGCGATGATCAATATCGTCGGCGTGGAGTTCCTGATCAATTTCGGCGGGCTCGGCCAGCTGATCAACGAGCTCTCCGAGCGCTACGACCTGCCCGCGACCTATGCTGCGATCTGCTTCGTCGTCCTGGCGAGCATCGTGTTCTTCGACGTCACCGGACGGATCGAGCGTTGGCTGCGGCCGAACGAATGACCGGCAGGCCGGGTGCGGCGTCATGGCGCGCCGTCGCGCTGCTGCGGATCGCCATCGTCGCGACCGTCGCGCTAGCCTGGGAAATGCTCGCCGCGTCCGGGCTGCTGTTCCGCGACGTCGTTCCGTCGCTGGGCGTGATCGGCAGCGCGGTATTTCGCCTGCTGGCCGACGAGAGCTTTTATCGCAACCTGGCGATCACCGTCGGCGAGGTCGCGGCGGCGCTCGCGATCGGCGGCGCGGCGGGCTTGAGCGTCGGCATCCTGCTCGGGGCGAATCGCTTCCTGTCGCGCGCCTACGAATCGCTGATCTACTACCTCGGGCCAACGCCGAAAATCATCTTCTTCCCGGTGCTGATCATGTGGTTCGGCGTCGGATCCGGGTCCAAGATCGCAATGGGCGTGCTTTCGTGCTTCTTCCCGATCGCGATCAGCGCCGCCGCGGGCATGCGGCAGATCGATCCGGTACTGATCCGCGTCGGGCAGAGCTTCCGGGCCTCGGTCCGGCAGATGGTCGTCAAGGTCTATCTGCCGGCGATGCGGGAGCCTATCGTCAACGGCGTGCGGCTGGGCCTGGGCGTGGCGATCATCGGGACGCTGCTCGCGGAGACCAAATTGTCGAATCGGGGCATCGGGTATTTGATCATCCAGGCCTACTCGACGTTCGACATGCCGCGGATGTACGCGCTGCTGATCGTGCTGTTCGCGCTTTCCATCGGAGCGAACGCGATGCTCGGCGGCCTCGCCCGGACGGACTCCGCCGGGCCGGCGCCTGTCGCGACCAGGATGCCGGTACAATGAACGCCGCCACGGCAGGATGAGCGCTCGCCCGGGTGGTGAAACTGGTAGACACAGCGGACTTAAAATCCGCCGACGCTTAAAACGCGTCATGCCGGTTCGAGTCCGGCCCTGGGCACCATAGGCGATTCCGGGCCGCGGCCGCGAGGTCCGTCGCGCTGCAGCTCGCCCAGTGGTGGTCCGTTGAGCATAGGGGGTCGCGGTGTCGATCCTGCCGTCGTTGACCGACGACACTATGTTGCGGCGCCATAATCCGTTACACTCCGGCGTCATGCGCTGCACACGATGAGGCGTCCGCACTGGGCGCGCCGCCCGCAACAGGAGAGATCGTTGGCATTGCCGGCCAGAAAACAGTTGATCGATGAGGCGCTCGGAGGTGACACGATCGCTTCCGTCGCACAAAACCCTGTACCGATTCAACTTTGCGTCCAAGACCCCGACGCCCGACAGCTACAGCGGGAACCCACCGGCAAGCGATTCAAGCTGCGGCTTGCCAACACGGATGACCGACGGAACTCTGCCAACTGCCTGGTGCAGCGGCGCTACGCTTGGCGCAACTACAAGCTGGGCGAAACCCGAAGTAGCGATCCGAACCGCATAGCGCTCGCCGCGCACGGCCATAACGGTATCGTGGGCACCGTCTCGGTCGGACTAGACGTCGGCGCCGGTCTCTTTGTCGACGACCTGTACCCGGAGGAAGCGAACGCCTTGCGCCGCGAAGGGCGACGCCTGTGTGAATTCACCAAGCTGGCCATCGACAACGACGTTCGCTCGCGTCCACTGTTGGCGGCGCTGTTTCATCTGGCGTTCATCTACGCGAGGCGGATGTACTACTGCACTGACCTGCTGATCGAGGTCAACCCGCGTCACGTCGGCTTCTACCGGCGCATGCTCGGCTTCCAGCAGCTCGGCCTGCAACGCTTCAATGCGCGGGTCGCCGCGCCAGCAGTCCTGATGGGACTGTGTCTGACCCATGCCGAGATGCAGATCCAGCACTATGGCGGCCGCCCGCAGCTCTACACGACCGTGCGCTCCCTTTACCCCTACGCCTTCTCGCGACACGAAGAAGCCGGAATCGAGCAGCGGTTGCGCAGCCTCGGCTAGGTCGGACACCCCACCGTGAGCTTTCCGGAGTTCACGCCGTTGACGGATCTTCCCCAATCGCCTTTGGCGCAAACATCTCCCAGGCGGCCGCGCCGGCATCCTCACTCCAGCCGCTTGAGATAGTCCTTGGTGAAAATCTTGTCCGGCAACTCCCGCA